>CAXTDD010000372.1:0-3820 GCA_964242955.1 uncultured Rubrobacteraceae bacterium
CCGTGCGCGCCCCCGGGCCCTCCCCCCCCCCCCCCCCCGCGCCCCGCCGGGGGGGGGGGCCCCGCTTCTCTGTGTAGTAGATTGGGCGGTTATGAAGTTCACGAGGAACTTGCGCGAAAAGATCGTCGAGGGTCTTCGCGGGCTCGTGGCGGGGGCCGAGGAGGACGATCTCATCGTCGCCGCGGCGCCGCCGGTGCCGCCGGGCGAGATCCTGCGCCGGTTCTGGCCTTACCTGCGGCCCTTCCGGGGCCGGCTGCCCCTGATCCTCTTCTTCGTCGCCCTCGTCCCGGCCATCGAGGCCGCCACGATCTGGACGTACAAGATCCTGGTCGACGACGTCCTGATCGCCCGCCAGTTCGACCTGCTCCTCTACGTCCTCCTGGCCTACCTCGGCCTGACCCTCGCCGAGGGCGTCGCCACCTTCTGCGACGAGTACCTCTCCGACTGGGTGGGCGGGCGCGTGATCGTCGCCCTCCGCACGGACCTCTTCGCCCACTTGCACGGCCTCTCTTTAGGCTTCTTCGACCGCCAGCAGCTCGGCGACACGCTCTCGCGGCTCAACGACGACGTCGAGGAGATAGAGGAGCTGATGCTCGGGGGCCTCACGGAGGCGATCTCCTACGGATTCCAGCTCGTCTTCTTTATTGGGGCGCTCTTCTACCTGGACTGGCAACTCGCGCTCGTCTCGCTCTTCGTGGCGCCGCTTTTCTGGCTCACGGCCAGGCATTTTTCGAGGAAGATCAAGCGCGCCGCCCGCGAGGAACGCCGCCGCAGCGGCTCTATAGGCGCCGTCGCCGAGGAGAGCTTGTCCAACGCGGCCCTGGTGCAGGCGTACAACCGGCAAGGCACAGAACTGTCCCGCTTCCGGCGGGAGAACGAGGGCAGCTTCTCGGCCCAGATGGCGGCGACGCGGCTCTCGGCCCTGTTCTCGCCGCTGATCAACCTGATCGAGCTGTTGGGCATCATAGTCGTGGTCGCCTTCGGCGCCTACGGCCTCTCCCAGGGACGCCTCTCGGTCGGCGGCCTCCTGGTCTTCCTGGTCTACCTCGGCCAGCTCTACCGCCCCATCCGCGGCCTCTCCAGCCTCCTCAACACTTTCTACGCGGCCTCGGCCGGCGCCGAGAGGGTCATCGAACTGCTGGACCAGAAGCCTTCGGTAACGGAGCGCGAGGACGCCACCGACCTGCCCCGGGCGGAGGGCCGCCTCGGGTTCGACGGCGTCTCCTTCGCCTACCCCGGCAAGGACGAGCCGGCCCTAAGAGACGTCTCGTTCTCCGTCGGTCCCGGCGAGACGCTGGCGCTGGTCGGGCCTTCGGGTTCGGGCAAGTCCACGGCCGCAAAGCTTTTGCCGCGCTTCTACGACCCGGACGCGGGCTCCGTAACGCTCGACGGGCGCGACCTAACCTCCCTCACGCTCGGCTCGTTGCGCGAGAGCGTCGCCGTGCTGTTGCAGGAGACGCTGGTCTTCGACGGCACGATCCGGGAGAACATCGCCTACGGCAAGCCGAACGCGACGGGCAGGGAGATAGAAGAGGCGGCCAGGGCGGCCGACGCCGATGGCTTTATCCGCAAGCTGCCCGAAGGCTACGACACGGTCGTCGGGCAGAGGGGGCGGCTGCTCTCCGGCGGGCAGCGCCAGAGGGTCGCCATAGCCAGGGCCTTCGTCAGGGACGCCCCGGTGCTCGTCCTCGACGAGCCGACGACGGGGCTCGACGCCGAATCGGGGGAGAAGGTGATGGGACCTTTGCGCAGGCTGATGAGCGGGCGGACGACGGTCGTCATCTCCCACGACCTCGCCACCACGAGGGAGGCGACCGAGATCCTGGTCCTCGAAGACGGCCGCGTCGCCGAGCGGGGCAACCACGGAGACCTCCTCGCCGCGGGCGGCCCATACTCCCGCCTCTACAACCTCCGCCAACCGGACGCCGCGGCCAGGGAGGTGGAACGATGAAGGGGGACTTTTTCGAGGGGGACGTCGAGTATCCGCCGCTGCCGGTCGGCGAGAGGCTGGCGCCGGGCTACACCGTCGTAGGGCACCTGCACCAGAGCAACAACTACGACGTCTACGACGTCTTCAGCGAGGAGCGGGCCTGCCGCTGCATCGCCAAGGCCCGGCGGCGGGACCTCCTGGACAAAGAAGGGGCGCGGCGGGCGCTGCTGCGCGAGGGAGATCTGCTGCGGGACCTGACCCACCCGCACATCGCACGCCTCTACGAGACCATCCGGGAGCCCGACCCGGTCCTGATCCTCGAGACCCTCACCGGCGAGACCCTCGCCCACCTCATAGACGAAAGCTACCGCCGCCTGCCGCTGGTGGAGGTCGTACACCTCGGGCTGCACCTGTGTTCGGCGGTCCACTACCTGCACGGTCGGGGCATCCTGCACCTCGACCTCAAGCCGTCCAACATCGTCTCCGAGAGGGGCATGGCGAAGATCCTCGACCTCAGCATCGCCCAGGCACCCGGCCCGGCAAGGAAGGGCGCCGGCACCGTCCAGTACATGGCCCCCGAGCAGGTGAGGGGTGACCACGCGGACGCCGTCACGGACGTCTGGGGCATCGGCGCCGTGCTCTTCGAGGCCGCCACCGCCGAGCCCCCCTTCAACGCCGAAGACGAGGAGACGTACACCGGCGAAGGCACGACTTCGGGCGGGAGCACGTCCTCCGGCGGCACCTGGACGGACGCCGGGATCGAGGACTACGACCAGGTCTCCGGCCGCGCCGACCCCGTCCGCGCCCACCGCCGCGTCCCCAGAGCCTTCGACGACCTCATAGCCCGCTGCCTCGACCCTGATCCCAACGCGCGCCCGACCGTCGCCCACCTGATGGAGAGACTACAGAAGATGGCTCAGAGCTCCTAGCCGTTAGCTTTTAGCCGTTAGCTCTTAGCCGTTGGCTCTGGTTCGTCGGTGGTTTCGGAAGATTGCGGCGGATTAGGACAAACTCACCGTTCTCTAACCACCAATTAACCTCCCTCGGCGAAGATCATTCTAGACACACAAACTTTGAAGAGGAGATAGCGAGATGGAGAAGACCGCAAAGCTCTGGATGTTGGCCGTGCTGACCATCGTCGGGATGTCCCTGTCGGCCTGCGGGCAGATGGGCGCGGACCCGGCCAGCGGCGCCCAGCAAGGCAACCCGCCTCCGGCCTCCGAGACCCAGGACGACGCCGATGACGGACAGAACGCCGGCCGCGACGACGACACGGACGACGACAATGGTCGCGACGGTGGCGAACAGGACGGCGCTGAGGACCGGCACGACGTTTCGGACGACAACAACCGGAACGACGACGATTCAAACGACGATGACGGTGCCGACGACAATCGCGGCGACGACGGTCGAGACGATGATGCGGACGACGGCCGCGACGATGACAGCGGTGCCGGGGACCGGGATGACGATGGCCGTGACGACAAGGATGATGATGGTCGTGACGATAGTGCGGATGACCTCAACGAGGGCGACGGTAACGACGACGGTATAGAAGACCGGGATGATGCGGGCGACCGCGACGATGACGATATAGATGACGACGACTCGGCAGCCGCGACGGCCACCGCGGCGGCTTCCGCCACGGCTTCTGCGGCCTCTGACGACGACGCGGACGACGGCTTCGACGACTAGTCTCGCACGGAGACCTCCCCGCTGCGGAGAGTTCGGTCTCTCCGCAGCAGACCCGATCACAAACCGTGCGAAGCATGGCTGTCGCGACGTTGGTGCACGATAGCTTGCCGGCCTGAATGGTGCTTGGGAGCGTGTGGGGGATCCTTTAGAGCGGTTTGCAGAAAGACCGAGCCCGTTGTGGGAAGGCTTTCAGGT
>CAXTDD010000373.1:0-3817 GCA_964242955.1 uncultured Rubrobacteraceae bacterium
CCGGACCCTGGCTCCCATCACGAGCCGGAAGTTCGGGTACCTGCCAGCCTCCGTGGTGATGAACTCGAGAAAGCTCGTCTGGGGCATGATGGTGATGTAGGGGAACCTCGTCTTGAGCCGGGAGAGGTCAACGGGCGAGAACGGCCCCTCCTCGGTCTGGACGGTGAAGCTGGTGACCTTGCTGTGGCGCAACTCTAGCAGCCGGTCGGCGAGGCCCAACTGGTCCATGATCTCCATGACCGAAGGGTGCAGCGTGTCCCCCCGAAACTCCCGGTCAAAGTCCGGGTGCGCCTCCAGGAGCGTAACGTCCACGCCCTTCCGCGCCAGCAGCAGCGCCAGCACAGCACCGCCGGGCCCGCCGCCGACGACCACGCAGGTCGTGCGCGTCACGTCGGGCGCTTCGCTGGGCTCCGGGACTCCAGGGTTGGCCCTCTCCCTCTTCTCCGTCGTCTCCGCCACGACAAGACCTCCTTTCCAGGTCTAGCTGGCTATTCGGGCTTAAGCCCTTCTAGAAAAATGTTCACGGCCGTCTCCAGGTGCTCTTCGTCGGTGAGGCCGTCTTCGCGCAGGGCGGGGAAGAGGACCGTGCCGAGGGCTTGGGGGATGAGCATTCCCACGAAGGCCCGCGCGCCGGAGCGGGTGTCGTGGGGCCGCAGCCGGCCGAGCTCGACCTGGCGCGACAGGTAATCTTTGAGGAAGCCGAGCACCCTCGCCGCCGTCGCCTTGCCCAGCATGTCCGCGAGCGCCGGCCGCCTCATGGCCTCCCCGATCACGAGCTTCATCATGCGCTGGGTTACCGGGTTGTTGACCGTCGCGAAGTACGCCCGCGCGACCTCCGGCAGAACCTCCTCCGGCGGACGGTCCATCATGGACGCCGGGTTCTCCACCGTGGTTCGCATCGGAGCGTGCGTCGTCAGGACGGCGTTGAACAGAGCCTCTTTGTCCGGGAAGTACCAGTAGATCAGGGCCGGAGACTGCAACCCCGCAGCCCCCGCAATACTCTTGATCGTCGCCCCCTTGAACCCCTTCATCGAGAACTCCTCGAACGCCGCGTCCAGGATCTGACCCCGCCGATCCCCCTCCTCTGCCAACCAATCCTCCTTGATCGAACGTTCAATAACGCCAGGTTACTCGTGATTGAACGTTCTGTCAAGTGCTATGGACGGTTCAAACACGGAACGTCAGGAGGCTGCACCGCGGGTTAGACTGATCGCATGGGTTACCCCTACGACGGCGTGGACTTGCGGGAGCATCCAGAGGCGTATCGTGTTGGGCGCGGGGAGCAAGGCGTCTTTCACGCCGAGCCGTACAAGGGCGAGCTCTTGCCGCTGTGGAGCTTCAAGACCGAAGAAGCGGCCCGGGACTCTTCAGAGAAGATCTACGCGAAGTTCGAGGAGTACCGTTCGGAGGGCGACTTCGTCGGCATGGACGTCGCCAGAAAATACTTGCAGATGGGATGGACGAGGGCCCGGCGCTATGCCAAGTACGAGGGGGGCAAGAAGAGCAAACCCCGCGAAGAAGAAGATCCGGAGAAGAGCCGGGCGGCCGAGGTCTTCCGCGAGAAGTGGCGGGCGGCGGCCGAAGACGAAGAGTACCTGCGGCTCAAGAAGGAGCACCGGCGGCGAAACGGGTAGCGGTTCCGGGCGTATACCTCACCGAAGGCCAGCAACCGAAGGAGAGTCATGCGCAACCCCATAATCGCGGCCGTCCTCAGCCTCATCGTGGCGGGGCTGGGACAGATCTACAACGGCCAGATCTTCAAGGGCGGCGTCTTCATAATCCTCCAGCTCATCAACACCGCCCTGACGGCCGTCTTGATCGGCTGGATCCTCATGCCCATCGTGGGCCTATGGGCCGTGATCGACGCCTACCTGGTTGCTAAGCGTAATAACGAGAGGTACGGCTTCAGGTAATATCCGTCCATGGACGAACGAGAACTCTTGACACTCCTCAGCGCCGTAACGGCCATAGAAGAAGCCGCCTCCGCCGTCGCCCGCGAGGTAGAGCGCGACCGCCTGCGAGAGACCTCCCTGGCCCGTCTCTCCACCGTAGAAGCCGAGCTAAACCGCAGCCGCATCGCCGTGGAGAAGATCATCCAGGAGGAGACAGGCTAGGGAGCTGTTAGCCGTTAGCTTTTAGCTTGGGCTCCCGTTGAGAACAGGCCCTACGGGTTATGGCATTATCCTGGAGGGCGGCTTCTCCGTTCGGTGACCTTGTGGATCGTGTCGACGCTTCGAACCGAGACGACTTGCTAACAGCTAACGGCTAAAGGCTAACAGCTAATTCGCGCATCCTCCGGTGCTGACGGGCTCTATGCGTTCGGCGGCGAGTTGGAGGTGGCGGCGCACGAGTTGGGATGGGATGCCGTAGCCGGCGTTGCTGGAGTCGGCGCGGCTGGCGAAGATGGTCGAGACGACCTCGCCGTCGGCGTTGACGGCGGGGCCGCCGGAGTTGCCGGGGCGGACGAAGACGCGGAAGCCGGTGACGACGCGTTCGACGGGGCCCTCGTTGTAGGCGTCGCCGGAGTTCACGGCCTTGGTCTCCCCGGTGCGGGCCGGCTGCACGTCCAGCGGGCCGTTCTGGGGGAAGCCGATCACGGCGGCCGACTCGCCCATGCGGGGGAAGGCGAGGGGGATGGGGGAGAGGCCGAGCTTCCTGACGCGCAGGACGGCGACGTCGTTCTTCTCGTCGAAGAGGACGACCCGGGCCCGCAGGCCACTCCCGACGCCCCTGGGCTGCACGCTCGTGACCGCCTCGCCGGCGACCACGTGGGCGTTGGTGACGACGAGGTTCCTGGCGGCGACCCAGCCGGAGCCCTCGACGCCGTAGCCGCACGCAACACCCGTCACGCGTACGGTCCTAAGGGCCGCGGCCTTGACGTCCGGGTCCGTGACGACGCCCCTCTCCGGTGGTGCCACGTCGGGCTCGGGGCCCCGGATCTCGGGCAGCGGGTCCAGCTCGGCGACGGCCCGGGTGAGCATCCCGGCCGGCATCCGGTCGTTGAGGGACCGCAGTATCCTGGAATCTTTGACGACCGGGTGCAGGCCGGAGAGCGGGGGCGACTGGAGTGCGAAGATCCCCACGGCCCAAACCAGTACCAGCGAGAGGGCGAGGCCCAAAGCCGCACCCCCGATACCGTCCAACGTCGCCGAGGCCGGGCCTGTGAGCCGGTTCCGCAAGGAGCCGCCGACGACGCGGGCCAGGATCTCCCCGAGCACCGCAAAAGCCACTATGCTGATCAGGGTAACCCCGATACCGTACACGGGATTACCGTCATCCGGCACGAGCGACCGCGCGATCCTGGACCCCACCGAGGCGCCGACGACAACCCCCACCAGCGAAAACACGCCCGCCAAAAAGCCCGTGCGCGCGCCACGCAGCACCGCCAGAAGCACGAAGAGCGCTATCAAAAGATCGAACGCCGCCATCCGCAGAATGTTAGCACGCTGGCTCCTCCCTACGGTCGTCGCGGCACGCTCCGGCTGCGCCTACGCTTTCAGCCCGCTGCGCCCTTCGGGCTTCGCTGTCAGCACGCTTCGGCCTGCGGCCTCGCTTTCAGCTTGTCAGCTTCCGTCCGTGCTCGGCCGGCCCGGTAACGCAAGAGGAACCGCCGACGTCGCTTCGCATAGGGTTTCGCGCAACGTTCCGGGCAACGCCATCCACCAAAAAGCTGAGAGCGGAGGCGGAGCCGAAGCGTGCTGAGAGTCCCCGCAGGGGACGTGCTGAAAGGCGCGCAGCGCCGTGCTGACAAGCGGAGGCGTCAGCCGGAGCGTGCCGCGACGACCGTAGGGAGGAGCTGTTGCGCTAAACTAACCGA
>CAXTDD010000374.1:0-3799 GCA_964242955.1 uncultured Rubrobacteraceae bacterium
GCCCCGGGCCGAGCAGGTGGCGCCGTGGCGACCGCCGGGCTTGAGGCCGGGGTCGGCGGGGCCGCCGAGGCCGAAGGTGCGGGTCATCCAGATCGAGCCCAGCTTCTTGGGGAAGCCCTGGATCCAACCCCGCGCCAGCGCGAAGTCCTGGTCCACCCAAATAAACGGGCAGGTCGTCACCTCCTCTCCGTCGAGCAGGGCGTTCACCACGATAAAGAACTCCCTGTAGTGGGACCGGATCGGGTCGAGAAGCTCCTCCCCCCCCTCGGAGCACGACTGCCAGTCGGCGCACACGGCGGCGCAGCGGCCGGTGTCCGGGTGGGGCTCAAGCCCTTCCGGCAAGACGGCCCTGACGGCGTCGGGGTCGGCCCAGTAGTCCACGACGAGGAAGTCGCCGACGTAGTGCCACGGCGGCGGCGGGACGAGGCTCGCCCGGCCGGTGCTCGTGCGGGGGATGGAGTAGCCTTGCAGCGTCACGTGGGGACCTCCTCTGAGAGTGGCTCGCCGAGCGGCTTTCCGAGCATCTCCAGGCTCTCGCGCTCGGAGGCAACCGCGGCGGCGTCGAAACGAAAATAGGACCGGGGCGGCAGCGGCCCCCAGGTGTTGGACGAGTAGCGGTTGTCCGGCCAGCGGCGGGGCTGGTGGTCGGCCTCTAGCTGCTCCATGTCGCAGTAGAGCTCGACGAAGCACTCCTCCTCGACGACGCGCACGTAGGAGGCTATGTTTCCGCCGACCCCGTGGCGCGCGGGTCCCCACCCCAGCCAGCGGCCGTGGCGCCCCAGGTGGTCGAGGGCCACCCGCATCTGGCCGATGTCCACCACGTCGAAGGCGATGTGGTGCAGGTGGCCGTAGCCCTTGTCCACCAGCGCCATCACGTGGTGGTCGCCGTTCACGTGCAGCCACACGCCGGCCTCGCCCAGCCAGTCCGTGATGCCCATGCCGAGCACGCGCGTGTAGAAGTCCACGCCGTCGGCGATGGCCCCGGTCAGGAAGTTCACGTGCCCGAGCTTGCGCGGATGGCCCACGGCCTGATCCGTGGCAGGCCGCGCGTGCGACGTCCAGCGCCCCGACGACTCGCGGTACGGCAGCACGAGCACACCGTTGCCCTCGGGATCGGAGAGGCGCAGCCCATCTTCGCGCTCCTCCCACGCCACCCCAAGCCCGTCGAAGTGCCTCCGCGCATCGTCTAGGGAGCACGTGCGGCGGAGCTCGTAGGCGACGTGTTCGACGCCGGGTGAGGCGGCGGCCAGCAGCTCCAGGCAGAACGGCTCGTCGTCGCAGGCCAGGCGCGCCCGGTGCCCGTCGCGCGAGCGTTCGACGAGGCCGAACTGGTCGCACCAGCGGCGGGCGGCGTCTCGCATGTCTGTTGCGTGAAGGCTCACGTGGTCGATGCGGCGGAGCGAGATCACGCCTGCACCCGGACCGGCAGACGCTTGATGCCGTTGAAGAAGTTGGAGCGGAGGCGCTCGGCCGGTCCGGACGGCTCGATCCCGTCCACCCGTTTGAGCAACTCTTCGAAGACGATCCGCACCTCCAGGCGGGCGAGGTGCGCGCCCAGACAGTGGTGGATACCACCGGGCCCGAACGCCAGGTGCTTGTTCGGGTGACGGGCGACGTCGAAGGTGTCAGCGTTCTCGAAGACCTCCTCGTCGCGGTTGCCGGACGTGAGCCACGTCGTGACCTTGGCGCCGGCGGGAATACTGGTGCCGGCGAGTTCGGTATCGTGCGTGGTGGTGCGGCGGAAGTAGTGGACGGCCGTGGCCCAGCGGAGCATCTCGTCGGCGGCGGGCGCGTAGAGGGAGGGGTCGTTTCGCAGGCGCTCCAACTGCTCCGGGAACTCCATGAGGGCGAGGAGGCCGTGGGTGATCGTGTGCCGGGTCGTCTCGTTTCCGGCGGTGGCGAGCAGCACGAAGTAGACGTCGAACTCGCGCTGGGTTAGGTCGGCCTTGACCAGCAAGGAGATGATGTCGTCCTTCGGGTTCTTTCTCCGAGCGTCGGCCAGCTTGCGTCCGAACTCGAACATCTCTTGGGACACCGGGCTCGAGAACGGCAGCAGGCGGTGGGCCGGCTCGACGGGTTGGGCGTACTCGGGGTCCTGGTTGCCCAGGATGCGGTCGCCCATCTCCACGATCAGGCGCCGGTCCTCCTGCGCGACGCCCAGGATCTCGGCGAAGACTTGCATCGGTATCTCCGACGATATCTCGCGCACGAAGTCGAACTCGCCTTTGGGCAACGCCCCGGAGAGGACCCTGTCGCAGACGGTGCGCACGGCCTCCTCCCACACCATCACCGCGCGCGAGGTGAAGCGACGCGCAATAAGCTTGCGGAGCTCGGTGTGGCGCGGGGGGTCCGTGTCGATCATGGACTTCCTGGCCTCGATCTGGTCGGGCTCCAGATCATCGAGCGAGGTGCCACCGGCCTCCGAGGAGTAGGTCACGAAGTCGCGGTGCACGTGGCGGATGTCCGCGTACCGTGTGACGGCGTAGAAGCCGGGGCCGTCGGGCTCGGGGTTGAAGTGGACGGGGTCTTCGCGGCGCAGGGTGCGGAACCACCCGTGGGGCACCCGCTCGACGAAGGCATCGTGGCTGGAGAGGTCGATCTCCCCCAGCGACACGGTCTCTGTGCTGTCGGTCAAAGTCCCTCCTAGAGGTGGTGGAGGTACTCGGAGACCTCCCAGTCCGAGACCCACTCCCGATGGCGCCCGGCCTCGAACCGCTTCATCGCCAGGAACGTGTCCACGATCTCGGGCCCCATCGCGCCCCGCAGCACTTCGTCGGCCTCCAGCGCGTCCAGCGCCTCCTCCAGCGTCGCCGGCAGCGCCCCGCCGGCCTCGTCCTCGGGGAGCGTGTAAGCGTCGCCGCCGACAGGAGCTTCGAGCGGCAACTTCTCCCGGACGCCGTGCAGGCCGGCGAAGAGGATGGCGGCGGTCGCGAGGTAGACATTGGCGCTGCCGTCGCCCACGCGGACCTCGACCCTCGTGGCCCGTCCCCTCTCGGGCGGGATGCGGATAAACGACGTGCGGTTGTCCCAGCCCCAGTTCGCGTGCGTCGGCGCCAGCGAGTCCGGGACGAGCCGGCGGTAGGCGTTCACGGTCGGGTTCAGGAACGCCGTCAGCCCCCTGGCGTGGGCGAGCACGCCGGCCGTGAAGTGGCGCAATTCGGCCGAGACGCCGTCGGAGCCGTCGGCGAAGGCGTTCTCGTTCTCGCGGTCCAGGGAGAAGTGGACGTGGAAGCCCGAGCCGCCCTGGTCGTTGAACGGTTTGCCCATGAACGTGGCGACGAGGCCGTGGATGGCGGCGACGTCCTTGACCGCGCCCTTCAGGCGGAAGGCGCGGTCGGCGGCCGTCAGGGCGGGACCGTGGTGGAGGTTGATCTCGTACTGCGAGTTCATGAACTCGTGGTTGGCCGCGAAAGCGCCCATCCCAAGATTCGACAGGGCCTCGGCGATCTCGCGCACCACGCCGCGCGGGTCGGCCTGGGGGCCCACAGTGTAGACCATGCTCAGGTTGTCCACGTACCGGCGCACCCCGTTGGTGGCCTCCGGGTCGCGCTCGCACAGGAAGAACTCCAGCTCCGGCCCCACGACGGGCGCGAGCCCGATCTCCTCGAAGGCGGCGACGGCCCGGCGAACGGCGCCCCGCGGGTCGGCGGGCGGCGACGTCCGTTCCGGCTCCGTGAAGCGCGTGGCCTCGGGCGGGGGGGAGGGCTCGGTGGTGGTCCAGGCCATCCACCGCTTCCTGGACCCGGCCTCGCCCTAGATGATCTCCGCGCGCCAGCTTTCGATCACCGCGTTGGCGAGC
>CAXTDD010000375.1:0-3798 GCA_964242955.1 uncultured Rubrobacteraceae bacterium
CCCTCGACGGCCAGCGCATGGACACGGGTCCCGCCATCGTCACGTTCCCCGGGGTGTGGGATGGGCTCCTGCGACGCTACGACGAGATCGGGGCCGACGGAGGGGCGGATGCGACCGCGGGCCTGCGGCTCCGGCGGTTGCCGGAGGTCGGCCGGTACCACTTCCGCGGCGAGGTGGTAAGCCTGCCGGTGCCGGAGGGGCACCCGTGGCGGCCGGCGTGGGAGCGGTTCGTGGGGCTCCACGGCAGCATCGGTCCGGACGTAACGCGCCTGCTGACAACGGACTGGTACGACCGGCGCGTGCGCCCGGCGCTGTGGCGGGTGCTCCGGCTCTACGGGACGAAGCTGACGACGAGATCTTACCTGGACGGCCTGGACTGGCTCCCCGACGGGCTGCGCGAGATCCTGGCGATCCACACCCTCAACGCCGGGGTCGGCCCCTCCCGAACGCCGGCGCTCTACGCGAGCATGCCGGCCGTGATGGCGACGGAGGGCGTGTGGGTGCCGGACGGCGGGGTGTACGAGATCGTGCTGGCGCTGGAGAAGCTCGCCCGCTACGCCGGCGTGGAGATCCGGACCGGCGAGCCGGTACGCAGGATCTCCCCCACGAAGGTCGTCACCGAAGGGGGAGAATACGCCGCCGACGCCGTCGTGAGCGGGCTCGACGCCGGCAGGCTGGAGGGGTTGGTCTCCCCCGGCTGGAAGAGGACGTCGGGCAGGCTCTCGTGCTCGGGGATCGCGCTCTACGGCGCCCTCCGGGAAAACTTGCCAACGGACCTGGCCGTGCACGGCGTCGTGCTGCCTTCGGACCCGGCGGCGCTCTACGCCCGGCTGGAGGCCGGCGAGGAGCCCGAGGAGGCGATGGCCTTCGTGGACTACTACCGGCCCGGGGAGCCGTACCCCAACGAGAGGCCCGTGCTGGCGCTGGGGCTCACGGCCCCCGCCAACGGACGCGCGTACGCCCCGGACGACCCCTTCGTCGAGCGGGAGGTCGGGCGGATCTCGGAGGCTCTGGGGCTGCCCGGACCCGCCACCGCGTACTTCGAGGAGCACGAGGTCCTGCACCCCCGCTACTTCGGGGGCGGCGGGAGCCTGGGCGGGGCGCTCTACGGCCGGGCGCGGCCCTTCTGGATGAGCGGCCCGCTGCACCGTCCCCGGTACTCCGACCGCAGGAGACCCTGGCTCTGGCGGGTCGGGGCGTCCGTCCATCCCGGCGGCGGCATCCCGGCGGTGCTCGGGGGCGCCATGATCTCCACCGGCAGGCTGCTCCGATATCTGAGAAAGTAGCCACGGGAGGGCACATGAACCTCGGAGACCAGCGCGGCCTGTTCGAGATACCCGACGGCGTCGCCTACCTCAACTGCGCCTACATGGGCCCGCAACCGCGCGGGACGCGCGAGATCGGCGAACGGGCCGTGGGCCGCAAGTCCAGGCCGTGGGAGGTCACGCCCGAAGATTTCTTCACCGACGCCGAGGAGTCCCGCGCGCTCTTCGCCCGGCTCGTCAGGGGGGACGCCGACGGCGTCGCCATAGTCCCCGCCGTCAGCTACGGGATGGCCGTCGCGGCGGCCAACGTGCCCGTTCGGGAGGGGCAGAAGATCCTCATCCTCGAGCAGCAGTTCCCCTCGAACGTCTACCCGTGGCGCGAGCTGGCGGCCCGGCGCGGGGCCGCGGTCGTAGCCGTCCCCCGCCCGCCGGACCACGACTGGACGCGGGCCGTGCTGGCGCACATTGAGGATGACACGGCCGTCGTCTCCCTGCCGAACTGCCACTGGACCGACGGCTCGCTCGTGGACCTCGTCAGGGTCGGTGAAGGCGTGCGGGAGGTCGGGGCGGCGTTCGTGGTGGACGCGATACAGTCGCTCGGGGCGCGCCCGCTCGACGTCTCCGAGGTCAGGCCCGACTTCCTGGTGGCCTCGTCCTACAAGTGGCTGCTCGGGCCTTACGGGGTCGGGTTCATGTACGTGGGCGAGGGTTACCGGGAAGGGACGCCCATCGAGCACAACTGGATCAACCGCCGCGACAGCAGGGACTTCCCGAACGTCGCCAACTACCGGGACGACTTCGAGCCCGGCGCCCGGCGCTTCGACGTCGGCGAGCGGGGCAACTTCGTCCTCCTCCCGATGGCGAACGCGGCCCTGCGCCGGCTGCTCGACTGGGGCGTCGAAAACATCTCCGAGACCATCGGCGGGCTCACCGACCTCGTCGAGGCAGAGGCCACGGGGCTCGGCATCGAGGCCATCCCGAAAAAGAGACGGGCGCGGCACATGATCGGGCTAAAGCTCGGCCCCGGCGCCCCGAAGGACCTCGCCGCCCGACTCGCCGCCGCCGGAGTCTTCGTCAGCGTGCGGGGCGAGAGCATGCGCGTCTCGCCCCACCTCTACAACTCGGCGGAGGACGTGGAGCGGCTGTTCGCCGCGTTGTCGAAGACGCTCTGACGGCGCGGGGCGGTTCGCGAACTACGGGGTGGGTACGGTTTCGTCAAGGGTTTTCCGCCTGTTTGCAGGTTTGTCCGGCACACTTCTTTAGCGCTTGCAGGTCTTTTACCATCTCTTCCGGCGCGGCTTCGGGACGGTTTTGGAGCTGGTGGGGGTCTTTTTTCAGGTCGTAGTATTCCTTCTCGCCGCTGGTGTACTCGATGTAGATCCGGTCTTCGCGGCGCACGCCGGAGTAGCCGGGCCTGTAGTGGGTGGGGCCGGTCGTGCCTTCGACCAGGAGAGAGGAGCGCCACGCGCCGGGGGCCTGGCCGTCGAGGAACGGGGCGAGGCTTCTTCCGTCCATCCGATCGGGGGCGGGGAGGCCGGCGAGGTCGAGGACGGTCGGGGCGATGTCCGTGTTGGCGACGAGGTCGTCGAAGGACGCGTCTTTGGGGACGTCGGGGCCACGGACGACGAACGGGACCTCGTGGGCCTCGGTGTACGGGGTCCACTTGACGCCCCTCATGCGGTGCAGGCCCATGTGGAAGCCGTTGTCGGAGGTGAAGATCAGGTACGTGTCCTCCAGCTCTCCGGTGCGGGAGAGGGCGGAGAGGACGGCCCGGTTCAGGTCTCTGAGAGTGAGGGCGCTTCTCAGGCGCGCGGCGTGGCGCCGGTCGGCGTACTTTATCTCCCGCAGGCCCAGGGGCCTCTTGCCGGCCACCCAGTCGGGTTTGTCCGAGACGTCGGCCTCGTTGAAGGACGGCGGCCGGGGCGCCTGACGGCCCACGTAGGCGTCCCGGTGGCGGGGCGGCACGGTGAGCGGCTCGTGGGTGTCCCAGGTCGACACCTGCATGAAGAACGGCTTTGACGAACCTTCTCGCCCCTCTATGAACCGCGTGGCCTCCCCGGCGAGCCAGTCGGTGTAGTGCGTGTTCATGTCCGCGACGGTGCCGTCCTCGTTGGCCGTGAGCGGGGTCAGGTAGGCCCGCCAGTCGTCCCACCCGGGAGGCACGCGGCCCTGCCAGCCGCCGGCCACCTCGTAGCCGTTGAGGTACTTGCCGCCGAACCACGTCTCGTAGCCGGAGTCGTGCAGGATCGTGGCGAGGGTGCTGTCCTCGAGACCGCTCTCGCGGAAGAACCTCGCCCCGCCCCCCGGCTCTTCATTGTCGTTGTTGACGAGGCCGGTGTTGTGGGCGTACTGGCCCGTGAGGATCGAAGCCCGCGAAGGACAGCACAGGGAGGTCGTGGCCTGGGCGTGGATGAAGCTGACGCCCTCCGCCTCCCAGAGCGAGTCGAGCGTCGATTCTTCGAAGACGGCCCGGTCGAGGTCGTCGGCTAGGATCAGGACGACGTTCGGCCGCTCCCCCGGCGGGGTCCCGCCC
>CAXTDD010000376.1:0-3796 GCA_964242955.1 uncultured Rubrobacteraceae bacterium
GTCCCTGGCGTTCGCGGCCACCGACGCGCGCGAGGTCAACGCCGCCGTGGTCCGTGAGGCGAGGGAGAACGGCGTGCCGGTGAACGTGGCGGACAGGCCCGCCGAGGGCGACTTCGCGCTGCCGTCGGTGTTGCGGCGCGGCGGGCTGCAGGTGGCGGTCTCGACCGGCGGGGCCTCGCCGACGCTGGCCCGCAGGGTGCGGGAGCGTCTGGAGGAGGCGTTCGCGCCGGAGTGGGCCGGGATCGTCGAGGAGTTTGGCGCGGCGCGGCGAAGGGGAGAGAAGATCGACGCCCAGACGGAGAGGGAGGTGGTCCGGTGCTTGTCGCAGTTGCGGGGATGAGCCACCGCTCGGCCCCCATCGAGGTCCGCGAGAGGGTGGCGTTCCCGCCGTGCGCCGGCCGGCCGTTCCTGCGCCGCCTGCTCCAAGAGGGCGTGGCCTCGGAAGCCGTCCTGCTCTCCACGTGCAACAGGACCGAGGTCTACGTCGTCGTGGAAGACCAGAGTGCGCGCTCTAGGATCCTGGATCTTCTGGCCGAAGACCGCGGGGTGGAACGGGCCTCCCTCGACGAGGACGTCTACTGGTACACGGACGACGAGGCGGCGCGGCACCTCTACCGGGTGGCGTCGTCGCTGGACTCGATGGTCGTCGGGGAGGCCCAGATCCTGGGCCAGGTCCGCGAAGCGTACCGATCCGCCACCGAGGAGCGCTGCACCGGGCCCGTTCTGAACCGGCTCTTTCACACGTCCTTGCGGGTCGGCAAGAGCGTCCGGACCGAGACCGGCGTGGGCGACAGCTCCCTCTCCGTGCCGCACGTGGCCGTGAAGCTCGCGGCGGGCGTATTCGGGACGCTGCGGGGCCGGCGGGCGCTGGTCGTGGGGGCCGGCGAGATGAGCGAGCTCGTCGTCAAGCAGCTCAGGAGCCGCGGGATCGGGGAGATCAGAATAGCCAACCGCACCCCCGAACGGGCCGTGCGGCTCGCCGAGCGCATCGGCGGCACGGCGGTCGGCTTCGACGAGTTGCCCGCGGAGCTGTCGGAGGCCGACGTCGTGGTCAGCTCGACCGGCTCGGGGGAATGGGTCGTCGGGCGCGAGATGGTGGCTAACGCTTTGGAGAACAGGACGGACCCGCTCTTCTTCGTGGACATCGCGGTGCCGCGGGACGTGGACCCGACGGTGCAGACCCTGGAGCGGACCTTCGTCTACGACATGGACGATTTGCAGGCCGTGGTCGAGCGCAACGCGGACGGGAGGCGGGAGGCGGCGGAGGCCGGGGAGGCCATGATAGGTCCCGCCGTCGAGGAGTTTATGGGTTGGATCAGCTCCCTTCACGCCGTCCCCCTGATCAGAGAACTCAGGGACGGCGCCGAGCGCATCCGTCGCCACGAGCTCTCCCGCGCCCTGCGCCGGATGGAGCTCTCCCCAACCGAAGCCGAGGCCGTCGAACGCATGAGCCACTCCCTCGTAAACAAGCTTCTCCACGGCCCGATCTCCGAGATAAAAGCCCTCGCCGAAGCCGGCTACCCGCTCGGCAGCGCCGAAGTCAGGCGCAGACTCCTGGCCCTCGAAGGCCTCGAAGTGGAGCTGCACCGCTCCAATCACAAGCCCACCCCGTGATCCTTCCTGAGACCCTGATACTGGGCACCCGTGGCTCCAGGCTGGCCCTAACCCAGTCCGAGACCTGCGCGGAGAAACTGCGCGAGCGGGGCTTCGATGTCGAAGTGCGAATCGTCAGGACCACGAGCGACCACCTCCCCGAGACGCCGCTCTCGGTCATCGACCGGCGGGACGTCTTCACGCGGCAGTTGGACGAGGCCCTGCTGGCCGGCGAGATCGACCTGGCCGTCCACTCCCTCAAAGACGTGCCGACCGAGCTTCCCAACGGCATCGTCCTGGCCGCGACCTCCGGGCGCCACGACCCTTCCGACGTGCTCGTTTCGGACGAAGGTTGGAACGTCGATGGTCTGCCGAACGGCTCGGTCGTGGCAACGGGAAGCCTCAGGCGCCGGGCGCAGCTTTTGCACCACCGGCCGGACCTGCACGTCGTCGAGATCCGGGGCAACGTCGAGACGAGGCTTCGGAAGATGCGCGGGGGCGCCGCGGACGCCATCGTCCTCGCCCGCGCCGGCCTCGAACGGCTCGGCCTCACGCCACAGGTCTCCTACGCCGTGCTCTCCGCAAGCGTGATGCTCCCCGCCGTGGGCCAGGGTTTCCTGGCCGTCGCAACCTCTTCGGACCATCCGCTCCGTGGGGCGGTGCGAGGCGCCTTGAACGACGAGGTGGGCGAACGCGTGGCCCTCGCCGAGCGCGCGATGTTGCGGGCGCTCGAAGGCGGATGCCGGGTTCCCGTCGGTGCACTGGGTATCGAGAAGGACGGCGAGATCCGGCTCAGGGGCCTCGTGGCCTCGCCCGACGGGGCGTTGGTGTACCGGGGGACGGCTTCCGGGCGGGAGCCCGAGGAGGTTGGGAGGCGTCTGGCGCGGGATCTGCTGGACCAGGGTGCTGAGATCGTGCTCGGCGAGATCCGGGAGGTGAGGAGTTGATCTACCTCGTCGGCTCCGGCCCGGGGGACCCCGGCCTCTTTACCGTCAAGGGCGTCAGGTGCATGGAGCAGGCCGACGCCGTCGTCTACGACCGGCTCGCCCCGGAGGCGTTGCTGAACCACGCGAGACCCGGAACGGAGTTGATCTACGTCGGCAAGAAGCCGGGCGACGACCAGGCCATGAAGCAGGACGAGATCAACAATGTCCTCGTGCAACTCGGCCGCGCCGGCAAGACGGTGGTCCGCCTGAAGGGCGGCGACCCATACATCTTCGGCCGCGGCGGCGAGGAGGCCCTTGAGCTCATAGCCGCCGGCATTCCCTTCGAGGTCGTCCCCGGCGTCACCAGCGGGGTGGCGGCCCCGGCCTACGCCGGCATCCCGGTCACGCACCGCAACGTCTCGACGAGCGTGGCCTTCGTCACCGGCCACGAGGACCCGACCAAGGGCCGCTCGGACGTGGATTGGAAGGGGATCGCAGGCGGCGCCGACACCCTCGTCCTCTACATGGGCGTCGGACGCCTGAAGGAGATCTCCTCCGGGCTGATGGCGGCCGGCAGGGACCCCGGCACGCCGGTTGCCGTCGTCCGCTGGGGAACCCTCCCCGAGCAACGCACCGTCACCGGCACGCTCGAAGACATCGCCGAAAAAGTCGCGGAAGCGAAGTTGAGACCGCCGGCCATCACGGTGGTCGGCAACGTCGTGGACCTGCGCGAAGCCGGCCTCGGCTGGTACGAGTCGCGCCCGCTCTTCGGGCGGCGTGTCGTGGTAACCCGGGCGCGGGCGCAGGCCGCAGAACTGTCGGGAAAGTTGGAAGACCTCGGGGCCGAGGTGCGCGAGTTTCCGACGATAGAGGTGCGTCCCCCGGAAGACTTTGGCCCGCTCGACGGGGCGATCCTGAGCCTGGACTCCTTCGACTGGATGGTCTTCACGAGCGTGAACGGGGTGGACGCCTTCGTGGACCGTCTCCGCGACCACGGCCTGGATCTCCGCGCCGTGCCCCGGAAGGCGAAGGTTGCGGCGATAGGCCCGGCGACGGCCGAGAGACTCGAACAGGTCGGGCTGCGGGTGGACGTGGTGCCGCAGGAGTTCCGGGCCGAGGCCCTACTAGAGGCTCTGGATGCCGGCTCGCTCGCCGGGCAACGCATCCTGATCCCCCGCGCGAAGGTGGCACGCGAGATCCTGCCGGAAAAGCTGCGCGAGGCCGGCGCCGAGGTCGTGGTCCCGCCGGCCTACGAGACCGTTCCTTCCACCGAAGGC
>CAXTDD010000377.1:0-3779 GCA_964242955.1 uncultured Rubrobacteraceae bacterium
GCGATCTCCGGGATCTTCTACCCGATAACGGCCTTCCCGGTGTGGCTGCAGTGGATCGCGCAGGTCTTCCCCGTCTACTGGCTGGGGCTCGGCATGCGCTCGGCGCTGCTCCCCGACTCGCTGGCGGCGGTGGAGATCGGCGAGTCCTGGCGGCATTTGGAGACCGTCGGGGTCCTGGGACTCTGGGCGATCGCGGGCCTGATCCTGGCGCCGATCGTGCTGCGCCGGATGGCGCGGCGCGAGTCGGGATCGAGCGTGGCGGCGAGGCGAGAGAAGGCCATGCAGCGAGCCGGCTGGTGAGCGAGACCGTACACAACCGCATAGCGATGCTGCGCGCCGAGAGGGGCATCTCCCGGCGCCAGCTCGCCGGGGCGCTCGGGGTCCACTACCAGACCGTCGGCTACCTGGAGAGGGGCGAGTACAGCCCCAGCTTGCACCTGGCGCTTCGCATCGCGGAATACTTCGAGGTCCCGGTGGAGGTGATCTTCTCCACCGACCCGTTCCCGCGCATTGGAAGCGGCGAGCGCTCGGCCTGACCGCCGCCGCCGAGTCTACTCAATCCCGGTAAACGACGAGCTCGTCGAGCGGCAAACGGCCCCGGCGCTTCGGGGGATCCGCCTCCGCGTAACCCAGCGTGAGCAGGGCGTGCGGGACGAGCTTGCGGTCCAGGCCAAGCGCCTCCACAACCCTCTCCGGGGCGAAGAGCGGGGCGCACATCCAGCCGGCATCGAGCCCCTGGTCGTAGGCGGCGAGCAGCGCGTTCTGGGCCGCAGCCCCCAAAGACTGCACGGCCATCGTTGTCTCGTTCTGCTGGCGCGCGGGGTCGGGGTAGGCGTCGAGGTCTTCTACGTGGAGGCAGAGCAGGACCAGCACCGGCGCATCCAGCAGGCGCCGTCTGGAGCCTTCGAGCCGGCGCTCCACGACACCTGCGTCCTGCCCGTCCATCTGCAGGTTCATCCGCCACTCCTCGCCCATGGCGTCGGCGAGCCGCTCTTTCGTCTCCTCCCTTGTGACGACGGCGAACCGCCACGGCTGGCGGCCGTGCGGGGAGGGAGCCCAGCGGGCGGCTTCGAGGATCTGCTCCACGACCTCCCCGGGCACCGCTTTCGGCAGGTAGCGCCGCACGGAGCGGCGCCCCCTGATGGTGTCGAGCACGGACGGCTCCGGGGCGCCCGTGCCGTCCAGCGCGCCCCACGAGGCAACGCTCTCCGGCCGGATCGCGACGACCGGGTTCTCTTCTATCTTCATCTCTTCGTACTGGTGGTACTTGCCGCGCAGCAGCCTCACGGCGGCGGCGTGCTCCTCGACGCCCGGCTCCAGCATCTCGGCCCGGCCGCGCACCATGACGAAGGCCAGACGCTCCCAATCTTCCGAGTAACGGTCCGCGACGAGGGTGACGCTCGCGTTCTCCAGGATGTTGCGGACGCGCTTGAGCCGTGTAACCGGGACGTCTTTCGGTTTCTCGTCCAGGGCTACGTAGACGGCGTCGGGCTTGTACGCGAAGCAGACCGGTATAGCGTGCGGCCTGCCCTCGGCGTCGGCGGTCGCCAGGCGGGCGACGCGCTGGCGGACGAGGAAAGCTGTCTGGTTCGGGCCCAGAATGGAAGACGCCAGCGTCACGCGGGGCCCGGCCCCACGGCCTCGCGGACCCTCGGGGCTACCTCGGCGGAGAAGAGGCGCATGTTTTCGAGGGCCTCCTCGTGGGTGACGCCGGGCAGACGTCCCCAGAAGCAGAAGTGGTCGTAGGGAGCCTCCCTGTAAAGCTCGATCAGGCCCCCGGCCACCTCGTCCGGCGTGCCGACGAGGTAGCGCTCCCACGGCAAATCTTCCTCTTCGATGGGCCCCGGGCGCGGCTTCTCCCGGTCCGTCCCCCATTCGGCGTAACGCGTGCGCTGGTAGGCGATGGCGGGGCCCACGATCTCCCTCGCCCTCCCCGCGTCCTCGTGCACGAACGCAACCCCCGAAGCCACGTACGGGAACTCCTCGCCGGCCCTCCCGTGCCTCTCCAGCGCCTCCCGCACCTTCCGGTACGTCTCCCCGAACGCCCCGCCCCCGGCCGAGGCCAGGAACCCGTCAGACAACCGGGCGGCGCGGTCGATGGCCGGGTCCGCGAACGCGCCGGCGTAGATCGGCACCTTCCCGGAAGGCCGCGGCTCGAACGGCAGGTCGTCGAAGCGCCACCGCTTGCCCTCGTAGCCGGTACGACCCTCTTCCAGGGCCTGACGGATGATCTCGATGCCCTCCTCGAAGAGCGAGGGCCGGAAGCGGCGCTCGTAGCCTAAAGTCTCGAACTCGTGCTGGACGTAGCCCTGCCCGACACCCAGCACGAACCGCCCGCCGGAGACGAGGTCGACGGCCGCCGCGTCCTCGGCCACCCGCAGCGGGTGGTGCATCGGGAGGAGCAGGATGTTCGTCCCGATCGTGATCGTCTCTGTGCGGGCCGCGACGGCCGCCGCGACCACCAGCGGGGAGGGCAGGTAGCCATCGTCCACAAAGTGGTGCTCCGAGAGCCAGGCCCCCGTAAAGCCGAGCCTCTCTCCCGCCTCGATCTCCTCCAGGCACTCGGCGTAGAAGGCCGCGTAGTCCCCGAGCGGCAGCTTCTGCCGGAAGTCGTACCAGAGCCCGAAGCTCGGACCCTCACCGTCCCTGACCAACCGCGCCTCCTCCGCCGCTCACGCCCAGAGTCTACACGGACCTGGAGGCATCAGGTTTCAGGCGTCAGGCATCAGGTGTGGTGTTCGGAGCCTGGTCGCGACAACCGTCCCTGAGACCTGAGAGCGAGGGCCGAAGGCCCGCGGCGCCCTGTAGCCTGAAGCCTAATAGACGATCGTCTGTCCGGCGTAGATCACGTCCGGGTCCGTCAGGCCGTTGGCCGCCATGAGCCCGTCCACGCTGGTCCCGAGCTCCGCGGCGACGCTGGTCAGCGTGTCCCCGGACTGGATCACGTAGGACCCGCCTGATGCGGCCTGCCCCGCGGACGAATCGTCTACGGCGTAGTCCGCCTCCGCCTCTGCGTAACCCGTATCCGTGTACTCCGTTTCAGCGTAATCTGTCTCGGCATAACTCGCCTCACCCGCGTAAGCGTAGTCTACGTAGTCCACCCCCGCGGAGGTGAGGCCGAGGTACTCGGCGGCCCCCTGCGAGAGATCGAGGTCGCGTCCGCCAGAGTACGGACCCCGGTCGTTGACGACGACGTTCACGGACCGCCCCGCGTAGCTGACGTTCAGCTCCGTGCCCAGCGGCATCGTCTTGTGGGCGGCCGTGTAGCCGTACGGGTTGTAGGCTTCACCGCTCGCGGTGGGCTGGCCCTCGAAGCCGGGCCCGTACCAGGATGCCAGCGCCGTCTCGGCCTCCGCGCGGTCGTTGCCAAAGGCCATGAAGGCCCCAAAAACAAGAACTATCCACAACAAACGGGTTGCCTTGAGCAAAACGCGTCCCCCTCCGTCAGCGTTAGCTTTACGTATATCTATGGTTCACATCGAGGTTCAACGGCAGGGAGTATTGGCGGTAAACAAAGGCATTTCAAGGCCTTTATCGCGATTATCACGACGTGATAATCCAACCGGGACGGGTTTGGCGAGATCGGCCCGGAGGCCTCCCATGCGCGCCGGGCCGAAACCGCTTCGGAACGGCGAATGTGGATGCAATTTTCGCCGTACGAGGGTATGGGCGGGATGTGTTAACATGCCCGGCAGCGGAAAAGGCGTCGAAAATATCCGCGTGAAAATCATGGAGGGGTCCATCTACACGGTCGACGAGGTTAGTGATCTCCTGGGCAT
>CAXTDD010000378.1:0-3778 GCA_964242955.1 uncultured Rubrobacteraceae bacterium
GCGCGCTCTTCTGGATGTACTCGTGCGAGCGGTGGACGGGGTTGCGGGTCTGGAAACCGACCACGCGCTTCCAGCCCTTCTCGGCGAAGACCTGGCGGAGCTGGTGGGGCTCGTAGTGGTACTGCGGGAACGGCTTCGGGTTCGGGTCGTCGACGAGGAGCGTTACCTCGCCCCCGATCAGGGTGTCCTCCTGGCGGTAGACGGCGGCGACGCCGGGGTGCTCGTCGTTGGTGGTGCCGAAGACCTCGCGGGCCTCGCGCTCCTTGTCGTAGGAATACTTGTCCTCGACGACCATCGTGGCGAGGACGCGGCCTTCGCCGTTCACGAGCGCCACCTCGTCGCCGACGTTGATGGAGCCGGCCTCCGACTCGTGTACGGAGAGGGTAATGGGAAGGCTCCAGACCAGGCCGTTCCTGAGGTGCATCGTCTCGACGACGCTGTCGTAGTCCTCCTGGACCATGAAGCCCGTGAGCGGGGAGAAGACGCCCGTGGAGATCATCTCCAGGTCCGAGAGCGCCCGCGGGCCGAGCGTCGCCTTGCTGAGGCCCGCGGCCTTCCTGAGTAGTTCGTCTCGTTCGCCCTCGGGGGCTTTGCGGTCTACCAGTTCGCCGCCGTGGGGGGCGATGGTCGTGAACTCGGTGCTGCTGATCGTCATGCTTTTACCTCCGCGGAATCTCCGGCCTCTGTGGCCCGTAGCTGTTCTTCTGGCAACCTGCGCAAGACGCGGCCGGCGAGGCCTGCCGCGCAGTGGTTCCATGGACGCTCGCCGACCACCCAGAGCCGAAGCTCGCCGGCGTGGCCGCGCGAGATCTCCAGGAAACGGTCGTAGTTCATGCCCGCGCCTTCGAGGGACTCGCCCCAGTCCTCCCAGAGCAGGTCCGCGACGAAGGCCGCGTCGGCTATGACGCGGGAGCCCTCCTCCGGGTTCTCCTCAAGAAGGGTGCGGGTCTCGGCCCGCTTCTCGACGGGCTCCTCGCGCAAAGGGAGTCTCTCTTGGGCACGCGTCAATCAGTACCTCACCGCTTCGTGCTCTGCCGGGGCACGATCCGTCCCGGCGTAGTCGTTCAGGTGCTCCTCGTAGTCTATAAAGAGCGGGGCCTCAGGATCGAAAGCCCGCTTCAGGCTGCTGAAGGCCACCCGTTTGTCCAAAGCGTCAAGCTTATCCAATGCCTGCGGTTTGTCAAGCGGTCGGGTTAACAAATGGTCCCTGACGTGCTCGAAAGCCGCAAGGCCCTCTTCGCTGCGGATCAAGACACTGGAGTAACCGTCCGCGCTCCCGACGCTCCCGACGGAGATGTCCGCGGCGTGGCCCATGAAGTCCGCGCACTCGTCGCAGCCCTTGAGGGCGGCGCCGTGGAAGTCCCGGATCGGCTCCTCGAAGACCGTCGCGCCTTCGAGGTCCTGCACGATCATCTTTCCGCGCATGATGTCTACCCGGCCGACTTCGTCCAGGTTCACGTTCCGCTTGTCCCGGATCTCCTCGAGCATCAGCTTCTCGTAGTTGAAGCTCTTGGTGCACAGAAGCGCTATGGTGAGCGTTATCGCCTCGACCTTGGAGGAACCCCAGGTCCACGGACGGGCTTGCATGGCCTTTATGCCCTCGATCTCGCACGGCGTACCCACGACCGCTATCCGCGGGTTCGGCGGCAACTCGTAGCCCTTGAAGTCCACGTGCCCGAGCGCGAGGGTCTGGTTGTAGAAGCTCCCGGCGCACTCGCGGACCCCGTCCGGCGTCGTCGCCAGGAAAGCCTCGCCCTTCCACTTCTCGGTCGCGCTCTCGCGGGCGAGCAGGGCGCCGTCGATCTCGTCGTTCTCCAGCAGGGAAATGAGGAGCGCGCTAACGAACCCGCCGTCCTGCACGCCTTCTATCGCCGGGTCGACCTTCGCCGTGTAGCTCTCCTCGACGTGCCCGATGCCCTCGAAGCCGTTCCCGTTGCCGTGGCCCATGATCTTCCACGTCGCCTCGTACTGCAGCCCCCCGCGCGGGCAGAAGTCCCAGCAAAGCGAGCAACCCGTGCACATCTTGACGAGCTCAGGCAGATCGTCGTCCCCGATCCCGATGGAGTCCGTCGGGCACGCCGCGACGCAGACGCCGCACTGCACGCACCGGTCGGCGTCGATGACCGCCTTCTCCAGATCCCAGAACCAGACCTTCCCCGGCGCCTCCTCGACGTCGTTCATCAGCTCCCGGATGTCGAAGCCGGCCATTACTTGCCCCCCGCTTCGACGGGCTTGCGCAGCGTCTCCCTGAGTTCTTCGTTCTTCTTGCGCCGGGCCCACTCGTGGAAGCGCTCGCCCTCGCGGCCCTCTTCCTTGAACCGCTCGAAGACGGCGACCAGCGCGTCCGGCACCTCCTCAGCGGGCTTCGCGCCCTCGACCCAGTCGATAAACGCCGCGTCCCGGCCAAGCGAGCCGCCGAGGCCGATGTCCACGCCCTCGACGATGGAGGTCTTCGTCTTCGCCGTCTCGCCGCGGAAGCCGACGTCCCCGATCTGGGGCTGCGCGCAAGAGGCCGAGCACCCCGAGAAATGCATCCTCACGGCCTCCTGGCCGGTATCGCCTACGCGTTCGTCCATCTCCCTGGCCCACTCGACCGCCCGGATCTTGGTCTCGACGATCCCGAACCGGCAGAACTCGCTCCCCGTGCAAGCCACCACCCCGCGCTCGAACGCACCCGGGTTCGGCGAGTACCGCTCCAGCAGCGGCTCCGCCAGAAGGTCATCCAGCCTCTCCTCCGGCACGCCGGTAATGACGAGGTTCTGGTCTGTCGCCAGCCGCACCTCGCTCCCGTACTCCTCCGCCAGGCGCCCGGCCTCCTCGAACTGCTCGCCGCTCATACGGCCGACGGTCACGTTCAGCCCGACGTAGAACAGGCCGTCCTTCTGCGGGTGGACGCCGACGTGGTCGCCGCGGTAGCGCTTCGTCAGGTCCTCGCCGGCGGGCGTGAGCTCGACGGAGACGCGCTGCTCCAGTTCCTCGCGGAAAGCCTCCGGCCCGAGTTTCTGCACCAGGTAGCGCATCCGGGCCGTCCAGCGGTTCTCCCGGTCGCCGAGCTCGCCGAAGACCTGGGCGATGCCGCGCGTGATCTCCACCGCCTCCTCGGGCCGCACGAACACGTCGATGTCCGAAGCCATCCGCGGCCCGTCCGAGAGACCTCCGCCCACGCGCAAATTGAAGCCGATGGTCCCATCTTCGAGCTTCGCGGGCAGCAGGCCGATATCGTTGATCTCCGCCTGGGCGCAGTCTTCGAGGCAGCCGGTCACGCTTATCTTGAACTTCCGCGGCAGGTTCGCGTACTCGCGGTTGCCGGTGAAGTAGTCCGAGATGGCCTGCGCAATCGGAAAAGCGTCGATGACCTCCTCGTGGTCGAGGCCCGAGACGGGGCAACAGAGCACGTTGCGCGCCGAGTCGCCGCACGCCTGCACGGTGGTTATGCCGACCTCTTCGAGCCTGCGCCAGACCTCGGGGATGTCCCCCATCTTGAGCCAGTGCATCTGGACGTCCTGGCGGGTGGTGAGGTCGAGAAAGTTGTTGCCGAAGTGGGGGTTCGGGATCGGGCCCCGGGCGAAGTCCCAGGCGATCCTGCCTATCTCCCGCGTTTGTTCGGGCGTCAGGACACCGCCGGGGATCTTTATCCGCATCATGAAGGCGTCGCCGCCCTGCTTTTGCGGGTAGACGCCGACCCACTTCAGGCGCTCGACCTCGCCGTGGACCTCGTCCATCTTCGAGAGGTCCTTCGAGTAGGTGTCTATGATCGCCTGTTGCACCTCGAGCGGGT
>CAXTDD010000379.1:0-3776 GCA_964242955.1 uncultured Rubrobacteraceae bacterium
GGCGGGGTCCCGCCCACCCCCATCGCGGTCTCGCCGTCGAGCCGGGCGTCCTGACCCGTATCCCCCTGCCGTTCGCAGGTTACGGTCATGACGAGGAGCAGGACCAGCCCGAAGAGGACCGCCGGCACGGTGCCGTAGATACCCGGACCAGGCTTCAACGTAGATCCAGCCTAGACCGCGGAGCCGGTATCACCCGGCGGCGCTTACCCGCTCGATACTGTGCCAGGGCAGGAACTCGTAGTCGCCCGGATCTCCGCTCGGGTCGCGGACGTCGAGCAGGAGCCCGCTCTCGTTGACCTCACAGACGTAACCTTGCAGGTCGTTGCCGGTCCTCGCCGAGACCGATACGCGGCTGCCGCGCACGAAGAACCCGCCCATCCCGGGCGCGCCGTCGCGCAATCCATCCGTCTGCCTGCTCTCGCCCTCCACGGTGCCTCCTCCGTATCGCCCCACCCGACGAAAGATACTGTAACCCGTGAAGGTTCCGGTGGCGCGGCGGGGCGGGGGCCAGACGACCAGAAGGATGAGAGAAAATCATCCATCCGGTGGTGACAGGCGGCGACCGCGTGGGGTAGTATGCCCCCCCGTTGAAAGAGATTCGCGTGCCACCGTGCTCGCCGAGAAAAGGAGAAGTCAAGGATGAGGAAAATGACTATTCTGGTCGTCACCATGCTGGCGGCTTTGCTCACGGTCAGCGGGGTCGCGCTGGCGGCCAACGAGATCCTGGGTACGCCGAGGGACGACAGGCTAATCGGCACCAGCAGGGGCGACCTGATCTCCGCCCGGGGAGGCGAGGACTTCGTGAACGGGGCAGCCGGCAACGACGAGCTCTACGGCCAGCCGAGCAGCGACGACGTCTCCGGCGGCGACGGCGACGACGACGTCTCCGGCGGCAGGGGCAACGACGTGCTCCGCGGCGGTACCGGCAGTGACGAGGTTTCCGGCGGCGACGGCAACGATAACATCGTCGGCAACGTCGGTGTGGACGAGCTCAACGGCAACAACAACAACGATACCATCAACGCCTTTGACGGCGGCAACGACAACATCAGCTGCGGCTTCGGTACCGACGACCGGGTCATAGCCGACGTCAACGACGGCGTGAGCGGCGACTGCGAACGCGTCACCAGAAGGTGAGAGAGCTTTTAGCCGTTAGCCTATTAGCCGTTAGCTTTTAGTAAGGCCAGAGGGCTAACGATGTGGCCCCGGGAAGCACTAGCCTCCCGGGGCCACTTTGTGACGGTTTGCGAGAAGGACGAGACTCCGCGGAAGTTCCACCAGTAAGACCAGGAGCTAACGGCTAATAGCTAAAAGCTAACGGCTCTGATTCAGTTGATTTCTCTTACCCAGGCGGCGGTCCAGCCGGTTTCGGAGCGGACGTAGTCGCCGCGCCAGGAGACGCCTTTGAGGCGGTCGAAGAGGCGGGCGGCCTCGGCCGGGTCATCGAGGCCGATTTCGGCCCCCAGCTCTTCGACCTCGCTGCGTGGGACGTGGACCGGGATGCTCTCGAACCTGTCCCGCAGCGCTTCGCGCATCCGGATCTGCTGACGCCTGTCCGGGGTCCTGTGCCTACCTTCTCTGACGGTCATGGCCGACCTCCTGTGCGGGTGCTCTTCCGAGAAGTCTGTAACCCGCGTCGCTATACGACTGTTGTTCAGAACACGTTAAGCGCCATCCAGCGCCCCCAGAACCGCCTCGACCGGGCTCTCTCCCTGGTGGGAGACGATCGTGTTGGAGTCCTCGTCGACCACGACGATGACGGCCGCGCGTCCGGTGTTGCGGGCGCCGAAGTCGCGGCTGACGCGCCCGCCCCAATCTGGCAGGATCGCGACGTATTCCCGCGGATCGATGTTCGGCGGCAGCTCTCCGGCCGTCTGCTCGTAGGCGCTGCCGAGCACGAGGCCCACCGTCATCCAGTAGAGGGGTGGGACGATGGAGAGGTCGATCACGCTGGCTACGAAGACCTCTTCGGGGTCGGGATACCGTTCCCTGACGGCGTAGTTGATCTCGCGCGCCGTCGGCGCCGTGCCCTGCAAATGGAAGATGAGCACGGCCTTCCGGCCGGCCAGCCCGCGCAGGCTCACCCGCCGTCCGGAGCCCGCCGCGACCAGGCTGAAGTCCGGCGCCTTGCCGCTGTCCGCCCTGGCTTCCAACCTATCCCTTCTTTCTTCTCAGGCCGCCCCTGACGAGCGAGTAGCCGACGGGGACGACGAGAAGGGTCAGGAACGTCGAGGTGATGAGGCCGCCGACCACGGGGATCGCGAGGCTGCTGGAGATAAGCGCGCTGCCCCCGCCGCCGAAGCCGAACGCCAACGGGATGAGGGCGAAGATCGTGGCGAGCGCGGTCATCAGGATGGGCCTGAGGCGCGCCCGGCCGGCCTCGTAGATCGCGCCGTCCACCGTGTCGTGGTGGTCGCGGGCGTTCTGGGCGAAGTCCACCAGCAGGATCGCGTTGGCGACCACGATGCCTATGAGGAGCAGCACGCCGAGCAGCGCCGGCAAGCTCAACGCCGTACCGGTAATAAGCAGCGCCCCGAAGGCGCCGGCCGTGGTGAGCGGGACGGCCAGCAGGATTATAAGCGGCGTCACCAGCGACCCGAAGAAGACGACCAGGATCAGGTACACCAGCACGAGCGCCACCACGATGGAGAGCAGCAGGTTCCTGAAGCTCTCCTCGATGTCCTCGCTCTCCCCGCCCACGCTCGCCGTCACACCCTGCGGCAGATCCAGCTTGGGCAGGGCAGCGTTTACCTCGCCCGAGACGGAGCTGGTGTCTTCGGAGGTGATGGTGCCGGTCACGGTCACGGCCCGGTCGCCGCCGTCGCGGCTGATGGCCGTAGGCGCCTGCACCTCCCTGACCTCGGCCACGTCACCCACAGACGACCCGGAGCCTAAGGGAAGACCTCTTACCTCTTCTACGGAGTCCACGGCCCCGTCGGGCAGGCCGATGGAGACGGGCTCGTCGCCGAGCGTCGCCTGGCTTCCGGTGCCGCCGAGCAGGGTGCCGAGAGAGGTCGAGATGGCACTCGGGGAGAGGCCGGCCCTGGCGGCGTCCTCCTCGTTGACGAAGACTTCTATCTCGGGGCTGACCTCGGAGAGATCGCTCTGGACGTTGGTGACGTTCTGCGTGCCGTCGAGCTCGTCCACGACGGCCTCTGAGGCCTGTCTGAGATCGTCCTCGTTGCCGCCCGTTATGGTGACCTCGATCCCCCCGGTCGGCGGCCCCTGCTGGAGCACCTGCACCTGGAAGCCCTCGCCGTAGCGGTCGCTCCCCTCCTCGGCCAGCCTGGAGAGGGTATCCTGCACGTTGGCGTTCTCCCGCACCGTGATGAACGCCTGGGCCTGGTTCTCGGTGCGCAGAGGGGCGTCGGGGTTGAAGTTGTCCTCCCCGCCGATGGAGAGCTGGTAGCCCTCCACGCCCCGGTCCTGGATCATGAAGTCCTCGAACGGGCGCAGCTTCTCGCTCGTCTCGTCGATGGCGGTCCCGGCCGGCAACTCGGCGGTCGCCTGCAAGAGCCGCTCCTCGCTCGGCGGGAAGAAGCTGACCGCCAGGAACGGTATGGTCGCGAGCCCCCCCACGAACGCGAGCAGCGCGACGAGCAGCACCGCCAGCCGGTGCCTGAGGCTCCAGAGCAAGAGCGGCGCGTAGAGCTCCACGAGGAACCCGTCGTCGGAGCCGCTGCCCCGCCGGGCCGAGGAGCGCCTGGCGGCCCGCACCGCGAGGAGTGCCAGGCCCGCGATCAGGACCACGGCCACGGCCCCCGCCACGGCCAGAA
>CAXTDD010000380.1:0-3771 GCA_964242955.1 uncultured Rubrobacteraceae bacterium
CAGGTGCTCAACTGCTTCGTGGGCGACAACTTCGGCGAGAACACCCAGGGCGGCGGCATCGATGACAGCATCGGCGTGGTCGAGGTCGACGACGACGGCGACGGCGTGGTCGACGAAGAGCAAGAGACCATCGGTGTTGTCGAGGTCGACGACGACGGCGACGGCGCGGTCGACGAGGAGCTCGAGGTCGTGGCTTCCGACGCCAGCTCGGCTTCCGCCGCCGCTGCTACCACCAGCGAGCTTCCCGAGACGGGCGGCGCCTCGCTGCTCGCGCTGGGTGCCGGTGCGCTTCTGGTCGCCGGTGGCCTCCTGGCCCGCAGGATCGTTCGGTAACTAACCGAGCGTAGCACCACCGAGAGCGGGCCCCTCCGGGGGCCCGCTTTTTTGTGCGCCGGTTCGTCCTGCGGTTGCGGGCGTTTCCTTGTATTCGGGGGGGGTTGTGGATATGCTCATGCGCGGTGATCCTGGTTGAGCGGCATGATCTTTAGAATCTCCGTCGGTTTTTTGGTGGGCGTTCTGGCGCTGCTGGCGCTGTCGCTCACCCTCGCCGACTACTACACGGAGGAACAGACCCGGTTGGTCACGGCCGGGGACGCCAGGGGCGCTCTGGAGGCCTCGCGGCTCGCGGTCAGGCTCGACCCCTTCGACACCGACGCCCTGGAGGCCCAGTCCTCTTTGCTGCAGCAGCAGAAGAAGTACGAGGAGGCCGCCGCGGCCCTGCGGGAAGCCGTAGAACGCGACCCGAACAACTACCTGCCGTACCTGTTCCTCGCGAACCTTCAGGTCGCCATGCGGGACCCGGACGCGGCCATCGAGAGCTACAGGGACGTGCTCAGGCTCAATCCCAAAGCCTCCACGGCCAGCATCTACATGGCGCAGGTCATGGTGAAGCAAGGCAAGTTGGAGGAGGCGAAACAAGAGTACCTGAAGCTCAAGAGGGAGGACAGGATCTCCTTCCAGGCCCTCTACGACCTCGGGAGGATAGAGGTCCGCACCGGCGAGGCCGAGGAGGGCCTCAAAGACATAAAGAGGGCCAGGCGCCAGGCGGCCTCCGACCTGGACGAGTTCGAAGGGCCGCTCAAGAGGCAACGCCAGCAGTACGTGAACTACATGGACCTCGCCGTGGCCGACGCGATGGTGGTGGCGGGCCGCGAGGCGCGGGCGCGCGAGATCCTGTCCTCCAGCCCCTCAGAGCAGGCGCCGTCGCTGCTGCGCCTCCTGGACTCCGATCCTGAGGCTTACCGGGAGCAGGTGGTCAACAGTGCCATCTACTAACCGGCGGGCCTGGCGCGACGGACCGCGGGATGCCGCCTCGCTCGCCGAGGTCTTGCACGTCCTCAAGGGCCGGAGGTTGCTCGTCGTCGGCGCGATGCTCGTGCTGGCCGGGGTCGCCCTGCTCTTCGGGCTGTTCCGGGGGCCTTCGTACACGGCCGAGGCCGCGGTCGGCTTCGTCCCGCGGGAGGCGCCCGATGACGAAGACGCGCGCGAAGCCTTCGCCCAGGACGTGGTCTCGGGGGTTACCACGCCGGGGAGCTTCTCGCAGGAGGTGAGGCGAGAGGCCGGCTGGACCGGCACGCCCGAAGCGTTTCGGGACCGGCTCGTCGGCGCGGGGGCCTTCGTGTCGGGCGGGGACAGCGTCGAGATGCGGGTCACGTTCTCCGGCCGGAGTCCCGGGGAGGCCGCCCGCGTCGCCAATGCCTACGCGCGCACGTTCGCCAGGGAGGCTTTGCGTCTCGGAGACGGGCAGGCCGGCGGCACCTCCGTCGCGGCCGCACGGGTGACGCAGCGGGCCGTTCCCTCCGGGGGTGCGGGTCCGCTGCCCCTGATCTACGCGGCCGTCGCCGCCGGGATGGGGCTGCTCCTCGGGGGAGGTGCGGCGCTCTTGCTGGAAGGACGGGCCGGCGGTTGGCGGGGCGTCCGCGACGCCGAGATGCCCCTGAGGGCGCCGGTGCTAGGGGCGATCCCGGACTACTCCCCGGCCGAGAACGAGGGCTGAGGTGGGCCTGGAGGCCGTGAGCGATTCCGGGGCGGGGGTCCTGCTGGACCCCGCCTCGCCCGCCAGGCCCCACTACGAGGAGTTGGCCGGGAGGCTGCTCTCCATCGAGGGCCTGCGTAGCGTGGTGGTCACCAGCCCGGGGTCGGGGGCGGGGCGCACCAGCGTCTGTGTGGGCCTCGGCGCCGCCCTCTCCGGCATGGGCCGGCGGGCCGCCGTCGTGGACTGCAACCTGGGGGACCCGCAGCTCCACCGGGTGCTCGGGGAACCGAACTTCGTCGGCCTCACCAGCGGCCTCGGGGGCGAGAAGCCGCTGGAGCACTACGGACACGAGGTCACGCCGGGTTTGCTCGTCCTGCCCACGGGCCTCGTGCCCGCCGACCCCGCCTCCAGGCTCGAAGACGGGGGGTTCGTTGGGGCCGTGCGCTCGCTGGAGGACGGCAGGGACCTGGTGCTCTTGGACGGGCCGACCGCCGACGGGGTGCTCGCCTCCCCGAACCTCTCCGGAGGCTTCGACGGGGTGCTCCTCGTCGTCAACGCCTCCCGGACGCCCAAGAACCTCGCCCGCGGGACCACCGACGACCTCCTCGACGCAGGCGTGAACCTGCTCGGGGTGGTGCTGAACGGGTACTCGTGAGCGAGGTCCGGACGGCCAGGGGGCGCTTCTTCGGCGCGGGCACCCCGGAGGGCGGCGACGAGAAGGGCCCGCGTCCGGGGCGGATGCTGGCCGTCTTCAAGGCCTTCTCCGTGCTCTCGCTCGTTGCCGCGACCGTCTTCGGGCTCATGCAGGACGGCCTCTACGAGCAGTACTGGTTGCCCGTCGCGACCGGCGTGCTCGCGCTGCTCTTCGCCGCCGTGCTCGCGCGCGGCTTCTTCGACGGCATCTCCCGGGAGGGATGGGTCCTCGTCGCGTGCCTCGCGCTGCTCGTCCTCGTGAAGGGTCTGTCCATGATCTGGACGATAAGCGAGACCGAGACTATAAAAGAGGCGATCCGGGCCTCCGTGTACCTGGCGACCTTCGCCATCGTGCTGGCCGTGGACGCCGCCGTCCCCCGCCCGGGGTGGGCGCTCGTGGTCTCGCTCTCCGTCGCTTTGGGCGCTCTCTGGGAGACCACTTACGGGTGGGCGATGCTCCTGCTCCTCGCGGCGGCCATCGTCGGGGCGAGCGCCTTCGCCCGCGTCTCGCCGCCCGACCACCGTCAGGTCGGAGCTCTGGTAGACGGCCTGTGCCTCGCGGTCGCGGCGGTGGCGGGGTACGGGCTCCTCCAGAAGGTCTATCCGAACGACTACGAGATAGACTCCATAGACAACTACAGGGTGGACTCGACCCTCAGTTATCCGAACACGGCGGCCGTGGTGCTGGGCATGGGGGCGCTGCTCGCGCTCGCGAGGATGACCGCGGCCCGCAACCCCGTACTCCGCGGGGCCTACGCGGTGCTCGTGCTCGGTTCGCTGGTCACGCTCTATTTGACGCTTTCGCGCGCCGGCATCTACTCGTTCGGGATCGGGCTCGGCATCCTCTTCGTGCTCGGCAGCGACCGCTTGCAGATGCTCGCGAACTTGCTGCTCGTCTCGGCCCCTGGGGCCTGGATCTGGTGGCGGATGCAGGACCTCGGGGCTCTCTTGAGCGCCACAGCACCCATGCGCGAGAAGGTCGCCGACGGGCTCGCCTTTCGCAACGACCTGATCCTGGCGCTCGTGGCGGCCTTCGTGCTGCAGGCAGCCTACGCCTTCTTCGTCGCGCGGTACGAGCTGACGTCCGCCGCGCGGCGCTACGT
>CAXTDD010000381.1:0-3770 GCA_964242955.1 uncultured Rubrobacteraceae bacterium
AAGCCCGTCAGGGTGCCGCCGACGACCCGGACGCGGTGGTCTTTGGCGACACGGGCACCTTCCTGGCGCTCGCCGGGGGACGGCTGACGCCCGAGGAGGCGCTGGCGTCGGGGAGGATCCAGACCGGGGGCGACGGGAACGGCGACGCCCTGGCGCGGTGCCTGGAGGTGATGGGATCTGCGACCATGACCGTCTAGACCGCAGAGGAGAACCGTTCCCCCAGAGCCAGACCGAGCAACGACACCAAGCGCCCACGCCGGCGTCCCGCTGGTCGGGATCCGGCCGGGCGCGTAAAGCCGCCCGCAGCGTGCTGAAAGCGCAGGCGACAGCCAAGGCGTGCTAATGGCAGCGATCGCTACCATTATCGGAGAAGGTTTCGCCCGCCACGGGAACGAACTTCCACGAGTAGGAGCCCGCCCGGAGGCCCAACCTGAGGACGCCGAACGCGTTGGGCTCCACCACCTGCATGTTGGGGGCGTCTTCGCGGTTTACCTCGGTGCCGCCCGGCTCCCCGCCGGTCCCGACGACGAACTGGCGGATGCCGTTGGCCGCGCGGATGCCGCCGGGGGTCATCGGTGCGTACCGCTCGTAGCGGTGGGCGTGTCCCGAGAGGATCACGTCCACGCCCCTCCGCTGCAGCACGTTCCAGAAGGGACGCACCTGCGGGGTTGCGGTCCCGTTGCCCGAGGCGTAGAGCGGGTGGTGGAAGTAGGCCAGGGTGCACCGGCTGGGGTTGCGGGCCAGGTCGTTCCTGAGCCAGCGCCCCTGGGCGGAGGTTTCCCCGCACCCGCCTATCCTGTCGCAGTTGCTGTTGAGGACCACCACATGCCAGCGCCCGCGGTCGTAGCTGTAGTAGCCCCTGCCGACCGTCCCGGCCCGCGCGCCGAAGTAGGGCTCCGTCCGCGCGGTCCGGTCGTAGTCGTGGTTGCCCACGGCCGGCCTCGTGCGTTTCTTGTACCGGCCCCAGGTCGGCCTGTAGCAGTCGCGGAACTTCTGGGCGGTGCCGTAAGGGTAGACGTTGTCGCCGAGCGTGAAGACGGTGCCCGGTATCCTGCCCAGCAGCCTGGCAGTGGCGGCGTCGTTGTTCTGGGAGCAGCTCGTTATGTCTCCCGCACCGACGAGGGTAAACGTCGCCGTCTGCCCGGTGGCGGGCAAGGCCGAGAGCGCGGTCGCCGTGCAAGCCGCCAGCATTCCAAAGGCTATCGTAAGGACCAGCGCGCCGAGCTTTCCCATTCCGTCATCCTCTTTGGTGGTGGCGGACGCACCAGGCCCCCGCCAGACTGCACAGGGCGCCATCATACTCGTTCTCGTATGGGTCCGCATCTCCAACGCCCAACGGCCCGTATGGGTTACGATAGGCGACCATGAAAGAGCAGAGACGCTTCGACACCCGGGCCGTGCACTCCGGCGAGCGCCACGGCCGCGTTGACGGAAGCCCCAACGGCCGTGGGGACTTCTATCCGATCTCGACGCCCATCTACGCCTCGACGACCTTCTCCCATCCTGACGTCCAGACCACAGACAGGGTGCTCGGCGGCGAGGAGCCCGGCTACAGCTACGCCCGCTACGACAACCCGACCGTGCGCGCCTTCGAGGAGGCGCTAGGTTCCCTGGAAGGACTGCAGGGGGAGGCCCGCGCCTTCGCCTTCGGGTCCGGGATGGCCGCCACGCACGCCGCGCTGGCGGCGGCGGAGCTGACGGGTGGGGCGACCGCCCTGGCCGCCGAGCAACTCTACGGATCGACGGCGACCTTGATGGTCCAGGTCTTCGGCGCCAACGGCGTGGAGACCCGCTTCTTCGACGCCTACGACCTCGGCGCCGTCGAGAAGAAGGTGGCGCAACTGGAGCCCAGGGCCGTCATCGTAGAGACCATCTCCAACCCCCTGCTCCGCGTCGCGGACGTCGCGGGGCTGGCGGAGATAACGCGCGCCTCCGGCGCGGCCCTCATAGTGGACAACACCTTCGGCACGCCCTACCTGCAGCGCCCGCTGGACCTCGGCGCGGACATCGTGGTCCATAGCGCCACCAAGTACCTCTCCGGCCACGGCGACATCACCGCCGGGGTGGTCGTCGCGAGACCGCCCTACGACACGGCCGTGGAGGGCATCCGCAAGCTCGTCGGCGGCGTGCTCGGCCCCTTCGAGGCCTGGCTCGCCCACCGCGGCCTGAAGACGCTCTCCTTGAGGATGGAACGCCAGTGCGGGAACGCCCGCGAGATAGCGGCGCGTCTCTCGGAGCACCCGAAGGTCGCGAAGGTCAACCACCCTTCGCTCGAAGACCACCCCGACCGCGAGACCGCCGAACGCGTCCTCCACGACACGGGAGGCCTGGTCTCCTTCGAGCTGGCGGTGGAGCAGGAAGAAGGCCGGGAGGTTGCCTTCCGGTTCCTCAACGCCCTGGACCTCTGCGTAAAGGCCCCAAGCCTCGGCGACGTCTACACCCTCGCCATCCACCCGGCGACCTCCTCCCACAGGGAACTCTCGTCCTCTCGGCGCCAGCGGCTCGGGGTAAAGGAAAACCTCATCCGCCTCTCTGTAGGCATCGAGCACCCCGAAGACGTGATGGGCGACCTCGAACAAGCGCTTTCCAGGCTCTAGGTTCCGGGCTACGGGTCGCCTCCTTCGGAAGCTTTCAGGTACTTCCTAATACCTGATGCCTGTAATCTGACGCCTCCATTGTGAGAAAGTACGTCTCCGGTGGCTAGAAGATCAGGAGGGACGCATGGCGAGGACGCACTACTTTCCGGAAGATTCGGTCCATTACGTCTGGGACAACGAGCAGGAGCCGGTGCTCACGGTCGAGCCGGGGGACACGGTCGTCTACCGGACGCGGGAGGTCTCGGACGGCCAGATCACACCGGACTCCACCGCCGACGACCTCGCCACCCTCGACTGGAACAAGCTCTATCCCCTGGCCGGCCCCGTGGCGATGCGGGGCGCTGAGCCCGGCGACGTGCTCGCCGTCGAGGTCCTGGACATCCACACCGTCGGCTGGGGCTGGACCGCCATCATCCCCGGCTTCGGGCTCTTGCCGGAGGACTTCCCGGATGCCTACCTCAAGGTCTTCGACCTCACCAACGGCGACTACACGTTCTTCAAGGACGACGTCGTCGTGCCCATCGAGCCGTTCTTCGGCACGATGGGCGTCTCCCCCACCGGCCCGGAGAAGCCGGTCATCATGCCGCCGGGACCCTTCGGCGGCAACATGGACACCCGCCACATCACGAAGGGCTCCGTGCTGTACTTGCCAGTCCAGCACTCGGGCGCCCTCTTCTCCTGCGGCGACGCCCACGCCGCCCAGGGCGACGGCGAGGTCTGCGTCACCGGCGTCGAGTGCCCCATGTACGCCGCCCTCCGCTTCGACCTCGTAAAAGACAGGAGCATCCCGGCCCCCCAGTTCCAGACGCCGGGGCCGCTAACGCCGCTGGTGGACGACGGCGGCTGGTACGCGACGATGGGCGTCAACGCCGATCTCATGCAGGCCACAAAGGACTCCGTGCGGGCGATGGTGGAACACATCAGCACGACCTACGGGCTGGAGCCGGTCGAGGCCTACGCGCTGGCGAGCCTCGTGGTGGACCTCAAGCTAAGCGAGGTCGTAGACGCCCCGAACTGGATCGTCTCCTCGTATCTACCGCTGGCGATTTTCGGGTAGCACGCCGCCCTTCGGGCAGCTTGTCAGCACGCTCCGGCTTCGCCTCCGCTCTCAGCACGCGTCGGGCCTGGCGGCCCTCGCTCTCAGCGCGCTTCGGCTTCGCCTCGCTTTCAGCT
>CAXTDD010000382.1:0-3766 GCA_964242955.1 uncultured Rubrobacteraceae bacterium
CGTGTTCGTCCTGACGCTCGTCGCCAGCCCCCCGACCCACACCATCGCCCCGTCCTTGCAATGGTCCAGGTCCGATACGGTCGTGTCGGTGTGCTTCTTGAGCTTGTGGAGGACCGGGCGCAGGGGGTGATCCGAGACGTAGAGGCCGAGGGTCTCCTTCTCCCACTCCAAGGATTCGCGCCGGTCGTCTTCAAGGTCAGGGAAGGCGGGCTTTGGTGGGGCGATCTCGGCGTCGTCGAACATCGAGACCTGGTCCTCGGACGCGCCCTTTAGGCCCTTGGTGGACCGTTCGACGGCCTTGGCGTGGACGGCGACCATGGCGGCCCGGGAGGGACCGACGTTGTCGAAGGCGCCGCACTTTATGAGGGACTCCAGGGTGCGCTTGTTGTAGGTCGAGCAGTCCACCCGCTCGCAGAAGTCGAAGATGTCGGCGAACGGGCCGCCCTCTTCCCTGGCGGCCTGTATCGCCTCGACCGTGTTCTCCCCGACGTTCTTGACCGCGGAGAGGCCGAAGCGGATGGTGTTCCCGACGACCGTGAAGCGGCGACCGCTCTCGTTGACGTCCGGCGGGAGGACCTCTATCTTCATGGCCCGCGCCTCGGCCACGTACTGGGGCACCCGGTCCTTGGTGTTCATGACGCTGCTCATCAGCGCGGCCATGTACGCCTCCGGGTAGTGGGCTTTCAGGTACGCCGTCTGGAAGGCCAGGAACGAGTAGCAGGCGGAGTGGCTCTTGTTGAACGAGTAGCCGCCGGCCTTCTCCATCCAGTTCCAGAGCTCCGCGGCGGCCTCCGTCGAGACGCCGCTTGCGGAGCAGCCGTCCATGAACTTGTCTTTGAGGGTCGCGAGCATCTTGGCGTTCTTCTTGCCGATGGCCTTGCGCAGCGTATCCGCCTCGCCGGGCGTGAAGCCGCCGAGGAGCTTGGAGATCTCCATGAGTTGCTCCTGGTACGCGGCGACGCCGTAGGTCGGCTCCAGGATGGGCTTGAGGCGTTCGTCGAGGTAGTTGACGCTCCCGGGGTCGTGCTTGCCCTTCTTGAAGGTCGGGATGTAGTCCATAGGTCCCGGGCGGTAGAGGGCGTTGAGGGCGACGAGGTCGTCGAAGCGGTCCGGGCGGACCTCCTGGAGCATCCGCTGCATCCCCCCCGACTCGAACTGGAAGACCCCGAACGTGTCGCCCCGGGCGAACATCTTTAGCGTCTTCTCGTCGTCGAGCGGGATGTTCTGGATGTCCACCTCCCCGCCAGCGTTCTGCCGGATCGTCGCCTGCGTCTCCTCTATGACGTCGAGGTTGCGGAGGCCGAGGAAGTCCACCTTCAGGAGCCCGAGCGCCTCGACGTCGCTCATGGGGTGCTGGACCATGACGGAGTCCGTGTCCTTGACGCGCTGGAGCGGCACGATATCCGTGAGGCGCTCCTCGGAGATCACGACCCCGGCGGCGTGGGTGCCGGCGTGGCGGGCGAAGCCCTCTATCTCGAAGGCCGTGTCGAGCACCTGGCGGGCGTCCTCGTTGCCGCCCACGAACTGGATGATCTCGCGCGCCTGACCGGGGTGCTTCTCCCCCGCCACGTAATCCCCGTCCTCGCCCGGCGTGAGCACGTCGCGTAAAGTCGTGCCGACGGGCTTGTCCGGGATGAACTTGGCGAGCTTGTCGGTCTCCGAGTACGGGTACTGGAAGATGCGCCCCGAGTCGCGGATGGCGGCCTTGGCGCCTATCGTGCCGAAGGTGATGATCTGGGCGACGTGCTCGTGCCCGCCGTACTTGTCCGTGACGTACTTCATAACCTCGGAACGCCCGGAGACCGAGAAATCGATGTCCACGTCCGGCATGTTGATCCGGTCCGGGTTCAAGAACCGCTCGAAGAGCAGCGAGTAGTGCAGTGGGTCGAGGTCCGTGATCCCCAGGGCGTAGGCCACGATGGACCCGGCCGCCGACCCGCGCCCCGGACCAACCGCGATCTTGCGGTCCTTCGCGTACTTGACGAAGTCCCACACGATAAGGAAGTAGTCCGCGAACCCCATCTTCCCGATGGTCGAGAGCTCGAACTCCAGCCGCTGCTGAACCTCGGGCCCCTTCGCCGACTCCCCGTACCGTCCGACGAGCCCTCGCTCGCACTGCTCGCGCAGATATTGGTCGGCCGTGTACCCTTCCGGCTTGGGGAAGTTCGGCAGCCGCGTCTTGCCGAGCTCTATGCCGACGTCCTCGACGCTCTCGACGACCTTCAGGGTGTTCGAGAGCGCCTCCGGCTGGTCGGGGAAGATGCGGCCCATCTCCTCGATGCTCTTGACGTAGAACTCCTCGCCGTGGAACTTCATCCGGTTCTGGTCGTTGTAGAACTTGCCGGTCCCGATGCACAAGAGCGCGTCGTGCATCTTCGCGTCGTGTTTGGTCGTGTAGTGGGAGTCGTTGGCGGCGATGAGGTCGAGGCCTGTCTCCTTGTTCAGCTTGACGAGACCCTCGTTGACCCGCCGCTGCTCCGGGATGCCATGATCCTGCATCTCCAGGTAGACGGCGTCGAAGATCTCACCGTACTCCGTCAGCAGCCGCCGCGCCTCGTCGAAGCGCCCCTCGAGTATCCGGGTCGGAACCTCGGCGGAGAGGCAGCCGGAGAGGCAGATGATGCCCTTCCCGTGCTTCTTGAGCATCTCCATGTCCACGCGCGGCTTGTAGTAGAAACCTTCGAGAAAGCCGCCCGTCGAGAGCTTCATCAAGTTCCTGTAGCCCTCTGCGGTACGGGCGATCAGCGTCAGGTGGTAGTAGGGCGCCCGGCTGCGGTCGTGCCGGTCGGCCGTAACGTAGACCTCGCACCCCATGAGCGGTTTGATCCCGGCGTCCTTGGCCTCCTTGTAGAAGCGCACCGCCCCGTACATGACCCCGTGGTCCGTGAGCGCCAGCCCCGGCATGTTCTGCTCTTTCGCAAACGAGACGAGGTCCCTGATACGGCTCGCCCCGTCCAACATCGAGTACTCCGAATGACAGTGCAAGTGCGCGAAAGCGCCCGAACCACCCGACAAAAAGCCCTCCCTCGCTCAGGGCCACCGGCGACGCCCCCGAAAGTGCGCCGCCGCTCGCCTGTTCTCCCCGTCGATCCATCCTCGACAACGGCTACTATAAGGGTGGGCCCACTTTCTGTCCAGACTGCCTAAAGTTGAAGTTGAGGCTGAATTTGCAGGGGTTTTCACCGCGGCTCTTAGCTGTTAGCAGTTAGCTTTTAGCCGAGAATGGTGGTTCGCATCAGCCGTTAACCGGTTGTAAATCCTCTGTTTTAAGGAGCGCTTTCGTAAACGCGCTGATAGTCGCGCACCGTTCCCAAAGCCAACGGCTAAAAGCTAATGGCTAAAAGCTACTCTTCTTCGTCTTTCCACAGAAGCCAGTTTATGGCGATCTGCGCGCTCAAGACGGCCAGGAGGAGTGCGAAGACGCCGTTCTGGAGGTCGTGGCGGTAGGCGGTGTAGACGACGAGGGCGCAGGAGACGGCGAGGGCCGCTATGACGAAGAGGAGGGTTACGCCGAGGACCGCGAGGCGGGCGGCGCGGCGGACGAGGCCCTCGCGGCCGGGCTCCCTTTCAAACAGGTCCGCGCCGCGGGGCAAGGGCCCGTCAGTCCTTCGTTCCGCTAGACTTCGAGGAGGCCGCGGGCTGCTCGGTGGTCTTCTTGTCTTTGGAGTCGGGTTTGGAGTCGCCGTTGGTGGAGGTTGGTTCTTTGGGGCCTTTCTTGCTGTTGTAGTCCGTGGTGTAGAAGCCCGAGCCTTTGAAAGAGATGCCG
>CAXTDD010000383.1:0-3764 GCA_964242955.1 uncultured Rubrobacteraceae bacterium
CGATGGTCGCCGAGGCTGTATTGCTCGTCGTCTCGGAGATGAGGATGGCGATGATGGCCGAGACGGCCGAGACGAGGAGCAGGCTGGTGAAACCGAAGGTGTCGGCGATGCCGGTGCCGATCACCTCGGCGAGGCCGGTCTCCGAGAGCAGGGTGCCGAGTACGATGCCGCAGCCGAAGAGGATCACGGTGCCCCAGTCTATGCGCGCCGCCTGGTTCCAGTTGAGGGTGAAGCGCCGCTCGGACCAGTTTATGGGCAGGAGAAAGAGGAGCACGGCCGCGAGGATCGCGACCGTCCCCTCGTCGAGGCGGGAGGCCACGACGGCGTAGAGGCCCGACTCCTCGCCGGCGACGAACGGGAGGGCGAGAACCCCGGGCAGCATCCAGAGGGCGACGGCCACGAAGAAGACGATCAGGGTGTTGCGCTCCCCGGCGGAGAAGGAGCCGAGCTTGCCGCGCTCTTCGGCGACGTACTCCTCTGCGCCCGTGATGCGGCGCACCTCGGGCTTGTTCAGCAGGATCAGGATCGTGCACAGGGCTATGAACATCAGCAGCACTATCGGGGCGGCCGTAAGCACCCAGTCGAAGAAGGTGATGCGGACGTCGGTCGCCTCCTCGATAAAGCCTATGCCGATAAGGTTCGGGGGGGTACCGATGGGGGTGAGAAGTCCCCCGACGCCTGCGGCGTAGGAGATCATGAGCATAAGCGCCGTGCCGAAGCGCAGGCGGGTGATGTCCGTGTCCGTGCCCGACTGGTCTTTGACGAGGCCGCTCAAGGCCCCCATCATGCCGAGCCCGATCGGGAGCAGCATGGCGGCGGTCGTGGTGTTGGAGATGACGGAGGAGAGCAGGGCCGCTATCGCGCCGAAGGCGATGATGACGCCGTAGGTGGACTTGGCGACCCCGGGGATGGAGAGTATGCGGAAGGCGAACCTGCGGTCGAGGCCGTGGACGGTCATGGCCTGGGCGATGATGAAGGCCCCGATGAAGAGGAAGATGGTGTCAGAAGCAAAGGCCCCGTAGACCACGTCGCCCGGTGAGTCGTCCGCGTTCGGGCCGACGTCGGGTACGTTCAGTAGCACGCAGAGCGCCAGGGCCAGCACCGCCGTCGCCGGGATCGGGATGGCCTCCGAGAGCCAGTAGACGATGGTGAAGAGGAGGATGGCGGCCAGCGTCTGCTGGTTCGGCTCGATCGGCAGCGGCAGCAGCAGCATGATCACGAAGACTATGGGACCGAGGATGAGGCCTATCGTCTGGCGCGCTTTCTCGAAGCGTTCCTCCGCCGGGCTCAAGACTTCCCGTTGCTCGGCGAGCGTCTTGTAGGTGCCGCCGGGCCTCACTTCTTCCGTCAAGTTCTCCTCCTCGCACGAAACGTGCTTCCCTTCCCTGCGGCGCAGTATAGCGGTTTCGGGGGACCGTTCTGGACGACGGCGCCTCGGCAGCGGGACGTGCTATAAGATGCTTTCGAGAAGAGGCTTTACGGCGCTTAGAAAGAATGCATGGGACAGATAGAATCGCTCATCTTCCTGCTCGGGGTCGCGGCGTTGCTCGCGCAGTTGGCGCGCGTCGTGAACGTCCCGTACCCGATCTTCCTGGTCCTCGGCGGGCTCGCGCTCGGCTTCGTGCCGGCGCTGCCGGCGGTGGAGATACCGCCGGAGGTGATCTTCCTGGTCTTTCTGCCGCCCTTGTTGAACTCGGCGGCCTTCTTCTCCTCGCCGCTGGACCTGCGCAACCACATCAGGGCGATCTCGCTGCTGGCGGTCGGCCTGGTCCTCGCCACCACCGTCGCGGTAGCGGCCGTCGCCCACTACGCCGTAGGGCTCTCGTGGCCCATGGCGTTCGTGCTCGGGGCGATCCTCTCTCCGACGGACCCGGTGGCGGCGGAGGCCATCTTCCGCCGCCTCGGCGTGCCGGAGCGCGTGAGCACGGTCGTCGGTGGCGAGAGCCTCATAAACGACGGCACGGGCCTCGCCGCCTTCCGTGTGGCCGTGGCGGTGGCCGCCGGCGCGGGAACGTTCTCCTTCTACGACGCCGGCCTGGAGTTCCTCCTTTTGGGCGGGGGCGGCATCGTCGTCGGGTTGGTCCTGGCGTTCGTCGTCCCGCCGCTGTGGATCCGTTTGAACGATCCCCTGATCTTCATAACCTTCTCCGTCCTGATCCCCTACGGCGTCTACATCCTGGCCGAGGAGATCCTGCACGTCTCGGGCATCCTCGCCGTGGTCGTCTACGGCCTGGTCCAGGGATGGCGCTCCCCGCGGGCCTTCGCCGCCGCCTCGACGCGCATCCAGGCGGTCTCGTTCTGGGCCGTCCTCGTCTTCGTCCTCGAAGCGATGCTCTTCGTGCTGCTCGGCCAGCAGCTCCCCTCCATCCTCGAGAGCATGGAGGGGCCCACGGTGGTCCGGCTCCTGGTCTACTCCGTCCTGGTCTACGCCGTGGTGGTGGGCGCGCGCGTGGCCTTCTTCTTCACCGTGCCCTCCCTGCACCCCATCTTCGACAGGCTCTTTAGGAGCAGGTACACGCGCGGCACGTGGCAAGAGTACCTGGTGATGAGCTGGAGCGGGATGCGGGGCGCGGTCTCTCTGGCGGCGGCCCTTACCGTGCCCCTGACCACGGTCGACGGGAACCCGCTCGCCGACCGCGACGTCGTCCTCTTCATAACCTTCTTCGTCATCCTCGCCACGCTCGTCCTGCAGGGGCTCACCCTGTCTCCCCTCATAAGGGCGCTCGGGGTCAAAGAAGACGCGAACGCCGAGAGGGTGGCCGAGCTGCGGGCGCGGCTCAAGGGGGCGCAAGCGGCCCTGGACCGGCTGGACGAGATCTGCTTCCAGAGCAACGTCTCCCCGGAGAGGGAGCAGGGCATGCGCCGGTACTACGAGGACCGCATCCAGCGCTACCAGTCCGGCATCGAAGCCGGCGGTCCCACCGACGAGTACGCCGAGAGCTCCGCGGCGTGGCGCGACTGGCGCCGCGACCTGATCTCCGCCGAGCGTGGGGCCGTTCTCGCCATGCGCAACGTAGGAGACATCACCCCCGAAACCATGCGCCGCATCGAACGCGACCTCGACCTCGAAGAATCCCGCATCGGCGGGTAGCGGGCTCCTCCCTTCGGTCGTCGCGCACGCCCGCTTCGCGGGCTTGTCAGCACGCTCCGGCTTCGCCTGCGCTTTCAGCACGTCCCCTTCGGGGACTTTCAGCCCGCAGCCTTCGGCTGCTTTCAGCTTTTTGGTGGTCGGTGTAGCACCGGGCTCCGGGAGGATCTACCTTGGGGGCGCTTTGTGAAGCAGCCTTACTCTGGAACGGTCGCGCTGACGAGGTGGCCCACGAGGTTCTCTAGCGAGCCGTTTCTCTCGAACGCCTTTCGCTGCAGTTCGGCGCCGGTGCCGCGATCTGCGATCTGCAGCACGCCTTCGAGCTCGGCTTCGCAGCGGAGGTTCTGGGAGACGGGGCGCAACTCTTCGACGAGCGCACGGGCCATCGACCGCGCCGGGACGGACCGTTCGGCGGCGAAGTCGTAGAAGGTGGCGTCCATGCCGCGGCGAACGGCCCGCCACTTGTTCTCGTTGGCGAGGAGGGAGTCTTCGGGTACGCTGCCGTCGGCGCTTGCTACGAGGCACTGGACGAGGGCGGCGAGGGCCGCGGTGTGGGAGGCGTCCGTCTGGACGTCGGGGGCGCGGAGCTCGACCGTGCCGAACCTGAGGTGGGGACGGGCGTCCCACCAGCACCACGAGTAGTCCGGGATGCTGCCGGAGGCGATGAGGGTATCGA
>CAXTDD010000384.1:0-3748 GCA_964242955.1 uncultured Rubrobacteraceae bacterium
GATGGCGACGTCTATCGTGAGGGCTCCTGCGCTGGTCGTGTCGCCGCCCAGCGGGTAGACGCCGAACTCCTTGCACGCCTCCATCGCGCCTCGGAGGGCACCGAGGGCCGTCTCTGGGTCGGGCGCGGCGCCGGAGATCAGGACGAAGCGCGGGGTCCCGCCCATCGCCGCCACGTCGGAGACGTTGACGGCCACCGCCTTGTAACCGACGTCGGCCGGCGAGGCCCAATCTCTGAAGTGACGCCCGGAGACGAGCATGTCCGAGGCGGCGACCCACGTCCTGTTTCCCATCCCGAAGACGGCGCAGTCGTCCCCGATGGGGACCAGGACCTCGGGCGGGGCCGGCGGCAGCAGGTTCCGGAGGTTGCGTATAACGTCGAACTCGTTCAACGCCGCTTTCGGAAGAGGCGGCGCGGGTCCAGGTAGGACCGGTAGCGCCGGACCACCTCCCGGCCGAGGATCACGGCCGATACCCAGAAGGCCACCTCGCCGACAACCAGCAACGCCGCCGTCGTCCAGCCTTTCTGGGCGGGCGATACAGGAAACAGCAGCACGACAGGGACCAGGACCCACATCAGGAAAGCGAACGCGAGCAGCGCGAATCCGAGATACCGCGCGCGGCCGGCAGGCCTCTCTTTCCCCGACGCGCTCAAATTTTCATCGCCCGGATCTCGGCCCACAGGTGGTCCGAATCTTCCGGCGTGTACCAGGTATGGAGTTTGCGCCACTCCTTCTCCGTGGCCCACAGGTGGTCGTCGTGGGCGGATTTCTCCAGCTCGACCCGCCCTCCCGGATGGCGGGCGAGAAAACCGACCCCGGCGTACATCTCGGGGTCGTCGGGGGCTTTCCAGGGCTCCACGCGCGTCCACCACGCCGACAGGGGACCGTCGAGGACCAGGCCCGTCTCCTCCAGCGCCTCGCGCCGGGCGCAGGCCTCGAAGTCCTCGCCGGCATCGAGGGCACCGCCCGGGTTCTCCCACAGGCCGACGGGCGGCTTACGACGCCTCATCAGCAGCGCGCGCGGCTCGTCCTTCGGGCCTTCGCCCGGGTCTGCGACGACCACGCCGGCCCCGAGGATGGCGTTGACGGTCTCGTCTCCTACGCCACCTACCGGCGGTGCCGGCCGGGGTGGGGGCACTTCGCGGAGCGTCCCCACGGGTCCGGCGACGCGGCGGATGTTCTCGGGGCTCCACCAGCTCGGCAACGACAGCCATTCGTCCAGGGTCACCCACCTGTGGTCGAGGTGCTCGTGGGAGAGCCTGACCTCGTGGGCATCAGCCCGCCCGACGAACGTCACGGCGGCCAGCGCGCGACCGCTCGGGGCCTCCCCCACCCAGGTCGCGAGGATGCGCTGCGGGGAGACGAGCATGCCCGTCTCCTCGTAAAGCTCGCGCACGGCACCAGCTTCAAAGTCCTCGCCGGGACCCAGGCGCCCCGCCGGCGGCTCCCAGGTCCCGGTCGGACGCTGGAGCAGGAGCATGCGTCCATCCGGGCGGACGGGCAGGATGCCGGCGACGAGATCCGCCCTCATGCGCCGCGCGGGGCTGGATTTGTTCGAGGATCGGCCATCCGGGGAGTATAGCTTTCGTTGGAGGGAAGGCATCAGGCTTCAGCAGTCAGGTTACCTCTTCTTGGATCTCCCCGGTTTTCGTCCGGATCTTTGGCATGTGGGTTCTCGGTTGCGCCCACGACACGCGAAAGAGTGGCTGAAACCTGATGCCTCTAACCCAACATCGAGCGCAGCTCTCGGGCGGCCCTCTCCGGATCTTCGGCGTCGAGGACGGCGCGGACGACGGCGAAGCCTGGGGCGCCGGCGGCTGCTACGGACGGAGCGGTTTCGAGCGTTACACCGCCGATGGCGAACCAGGGGACGGGGAGGCTCTCGCGGGCGAGGGCCCGGATCAGGCCCAGCCCGGCCACGTCTCCTTCGGGCTTCGTCGGGGTGGTGTAGACGGCCCCGACGCCCAGGTAGTCCGCCCCTCTCCTGATGGCTTCCAGGGCTTCACCGACACCCCCGGCGGAGCGTCCGACCACGGTATCCCGTCCGAGGACCTCCCTGGCGCGGGAGGTGGGGTCGTCGTCTTCACCAAGATGGACACCGGCGGCCCCGACGAGACGGGCCAGCTCGACGTCGTCGTTGACGGTGAACAGGGCGCCGCCGCGTTCGCAGGCGTCCTTTAGTTCTTCGGCGAGCGGGATCAGACCCTCCCTCGTAGCCTCTTTGTCCCGGAGCTGCACGACGTCAACCCCGCCCCGAACCGCGGCTTCGACGCGGGCCGCGAGGTCGGGACGCGGGTCCGTGACGAGCAGGAGCCTGGCGTCTTTGATGTTCATGGTTCCAACCTCCTCGGGGGCCACGCGAGCACGTCGAGCCGCCCGGCATGGTGCAGGAGCGGCGGCGTGTCCGGCAGCTTTACGCCTATCTGTTCGGCCATCTCGAGCGTCTCGACCTCGGCTTCGGCGGGCCGCAGGGGCCAGAGGCGGTGGTGGATGTCGCCGCGCCGCACCCTGCCCCGCCCGTCGGCGGCGTAGAGACAGTAGCGTTCCGTCAGGAAATCTTCTATGGTGCCCGGCCGGCTCTCGAACGGCTCCCCCGCGGGACGGTAGCGGGCGGAGAACTTCGCGGGCGGCGCGCCCCGGTGCGTGCGGACGCTCCGATAGTGGGTCTCGTCGCCCTCCTTCCGGCAGGACATCCTGGCGTCGAAGTACGGCAGGTGGAAGGTCGCGCGGGCCAGGCGGACGGCCACGGGGTTGTGGGCGTCGAGGGAGAAGAACCAGATGCCGGGCCTGCCGCCGGCGCTCACGTAGGTACGGAGGTTCAGCTCGGGGAAGCCGGAGAGCCCCGGCACGGCGGGCAGAAAGTGCGGCCTGACGCCCGTCATGCGGAACGGGACCACGCCGAGCCAGGCGCTCCCGTCGAACGTGTCGAGGCCCAAGGCCGGCGGGATGAGCGGGCGCAGCGCATCCGGCCGGATGGGCCAGTGCATGAAGAGCAGGTCCCGCCAACTCATGCTCAGGGCCCAGGGGCCAGACGGCGCCGGGTAGGCACGGTGGTCCGAATGGGTCAGGATCTCCCCGGCACGGGTCATGTCCCGAAGATAAGTGTTCTTCTCCGTGCGTGCAGTGAACGGCCGCCCGGCCGGTCGGGTCCTTGCCGGTTCATTGGATCTGTCCGGTCTGCCTGAGGGCTTTGAGGACGAGGTACCCGATGATGGCGCCCGGGATGCTGGAGAAGGCGAAAGAGGTCATCAGGAAGATCAGGCCCCCCGCCGCCTGCCCGAGGAACGGCGAGATCAGGACCGCCCCGAGCGTGGCGCCAACGAACACGGTGCCCACCGGCTCGAACAGCGCGGCCCCGTCCCGGCGCAGGTACCGGTAGGCGAAGCCGACCGCGAGCGCCCCGAACGGGCTCCCCGGGAAGGCGAAGAGGCTTCCCGTCCCGAGGGAGAACCGCAAGGTAGCGGTGACCAGCGCCGAGCCCGCCGCCCACCACGGGCCGAGCAGGACCCCCGCGACGGCGTTTATGGCGTGCTGGAACGGGAAGACCCGCGACGCGCCGACGGGAACGGCGAAGGACGAGAGCAGGACCCCGAGCCCCGCGAAGAGTGCGGCCAGCACGAGCTTCCGGGTCGCTCCCCCCGCCGGCCCCCCGCCGGCGCTACGCAAGGGGCAACTCCTCCACCATAAGGCCCCCGTCGAGGCCGTCGGGCACCGCGGCGCGGTTCGCCCGCGCGGCGAGCAGGCGGGG
>CAXTDD010000385.1:0-1420 GCA_964242955.1 uncultured Rubrobacteraceae bacterium
TTGGCGGCGTACTCGAACTTGAGCTCTTCGGCGGCTTCGAGCATCTCGGCTTCGAGGTCGGCGATGAGGGTGCGGAGCTCGTCCGGGTCGCGGGGGGCCTCGCGGGCGCTCTTCTTGTTGGCCTTGTAGAGGCCCTTGGATTCGGCGGCTATGAGGATGTCGGAGACACCTTTTACTATGGTGCGCGGCTCGATGTTGTTGCGCTCGTTGTAGGCGGTCTGGATCTCACGCCGCCGGTTCGTCTCCCCGAGCGCCACGCGCATCGAGTCGGTCTCCCGGTCGGCGTACATGATGACCCGCCCGTTGACGTTGCGCGCGGCCCGCCCGATGGTCTGGATGAGCGCCCGCTCCCCGCGCAAGAAACCCTCCTTGTCCGCGTCCAGGATGGCGACGAGGGTCACCTCCGGCAGGTCGAGCCCTTCTCGGAGGAGGTTGATGCCGACGAGGACGTCGAACTCGCCCGTTCTCAAGCCCCTTATGATCTGGATTCGGTCCAGCGTCTCGATGTTGGCGTGCATGTAGCGGGCCTTGACGTTGTGCTCCAGCAGGTAGTCCGTCAAATCCTCGGCCATCTTTATGGTGAGGGTGGTGATGAGGACCCGCTCGCCGTGCTCGACGCGCACGGCGACCTCGTTGAGGAGGTCGTCGATCTGGTTCTTCGTCGGACGGACCTCCACCTCGGGGTCCACGAGACCCGTCGGGCGGATGATCTGCTCGACTATCTGCCCGGAGTTCTCGAGTTCGTACGGCCCAGGTGTGGCCGAGACGAAGACCATCTGCTCGGTCTTTAGCTGGAACTCCTCGAAGGTGAGCGGCCTGTTGTCCAGGGCTGAAGGCAGCCTGAAGCCGAAGTCCACGAGCGTGGTCTTGCGGGAGCGGTCGCCCTTGTACATCCCCCGGATCTGGGGCAGCGTGATGTGCGACTCGTCGATGAACGTCACGAAGTCGTCTGGGAAGTAGTCCAGCAGGGTGTACGGCGTCGAGCCTGGCGGGCGGCCGTCCATGTGCCTGGAGTAGTTCTCGATGCCGCTCGTGAAACCGAGCTCGCGCATCATCTCCAGGTCGTACTGGGTCCGCTGCTTGAGCCGGTACGCCTCCAATACCTTGCCCTCGCCTTCAAGCTCGGCGACCCGCTCCTCGGCCTCTATCTCGATGTTCTTGATCGCCGTCGCCATCCGGTCCTCGCCCGTCACGAAGTGGGTCGCCGGGTAGACGGTCAGGACGTCGAGCTCGCGCAGGACCTCGCCGGTGAGGGGGTCGGCCTCGATCATGCTCTCGACCTCGTCCCCGAAGAAGGAGACCCGGTAGATCGTGTCCTGGTACGCCGGATGGACCTCCAACACGTCGCCCCTGACGCGGAAGGTGCCGCGGTTTAGCTGGAAGTCGTTGCGGGTGTACTGGATCTTGACGAGGTCGCGCA
>CAXTDD010000385.1:1520-3499 GCA_964242955.1 uncultured Rubrobacteraceae bacterium
TCGTAGTAGGAGACGAAGTACTCGACGGCGTTGTTGGGGAAGAACTCGGCGAACTCGCTCGCGAGCTGTGCGGCCAGCGTCTTGTTGTGCGCGATGACCAGCGAGGGCCGGCCGACCTGCTCGATCACGCGCGCCATGGTGTGCGTCTTGCCCGACCCCGTGACGCCGAGCAAGGTCTGCGCCTGAACCCCGGCGTCCAGGCCGGAGACCAGTTTCTCTATGGCCTGCGGCTGGTCGCCGGTCGGCCGATACTCGCTGTTTACCTGAAAGTTGCTGCGGGTCTCGATGCGGGTCCCTCCCCTACGCGGATTTCGCGGGCCAGAAAGGGGCCGTTACCGACAGCCCGCGCCCACCCCCAAATTATACGGCACAAGCCTCGTTTTTCCTCTGTTTTTTGGTGGGAGACGGTGCGTTACGCGGGGGTCTTTGTGCCCCGTCTGGATCGGTGGCGGAGACGCCCCGGCGGGGCGTCTCTACGGGGTTGGTCTCGTTGACGGACGGGTGGTGACGGTCCGATGCCTGTTACTGGCCGTTGGCCCTCTTGTTTGCCTCTTTTTGGGCTTTGTTTACGCCCTGTTCTGCCTGGTTTTGGGCGTTGGTTACTTCTTTGTTCATTCTTTGCTGGCCTTTGTCGATCTCCTTATTGATGCGCTGCTTGCCCTTATCTACCTGTTTATCTACTTCTTCGCGCGCCCGGTCCTCTATGGCCTGGCCGCACGCTACCGCGCCGGACGTGGGGATAAAGGCGACCATAAGCAGGACGGCCAGTTTTCTTCTCATGCTTCTCCTATCTGAAGGCCCATTCGGGCTCAACGGGTATCTCTACGCAGGTCCCTACCGTAGAGTTCCTCGTAGGTCTGCCGGGCTTCGAGCGAATTTTCGACGTAGTCCCTGGTCTCTTTGAAGGGGATATCTCTGGCGATGTCGAAACCTTCTTCGGAGATCCAGCCATCCACCGTGCCCTCGCCGGAGTTGTACGCGGCGAGCATGAGCCGCTCGTTGCCGCGGTACTGCTCCGCCAGGTAGCCGAGGTACCACGTCCCGAGGCGGATGTTGGTCTCGGGGTCCCTGAAGTCGCCCTGGATGCCGCTGCGCTGCTGGACGTATCGGGCGGTCCCTGGGAGCATCTGCATCAGGCCGTAAGCGCCCTGATGGGACCGGGCATCGGGCCTGAAGCGGCTCTCGGCGTAGATCACGCCGGCCACGAACGCCGGCTCGAGCCCGTTCTGCCGGCTGGCTTGCCGGATGGTCTCTTCGTAGCGTAAGGGGTAGAGAGACTCCCTTACGGTCCCCGGAACCCCGAGCACGAACGGGAGCGCCACGAGCCCCGCTACAACGACGAGCACCAGGAACAACCCGCGCCGGCGCCGCGCCCGGGATTTGCCGTACCTACGCCTCTTTTCCGACATCACCTCCAGAAGCTGTCTCCCCCGATATCTCCGTCCAGAACTCCCTGGCCTGCTCCTCGAGTTTGTCCAGGCCTCTGTCGTTTTGTACCACGACATCGGCGCGGCGGGCCTTCTCCTCCCCGGAAAACTGCCGCGCCTCTATCGCCCGCAGTGACGCCTCGTCGACGCCCCTCTGGGCCGCCCACGCCTTACGGCGCTCCTCGGGGACCGCCACGGCGACGGTGTGGTCGAAGTCGTCCCCGCGCCCCGCCTCGAACAAGAGCGGTATCTCCACCACGAACACCTCGCAGCACGCGTAGCTCACGAGCCTATCCGTCTCGTCGTGGACGAGGGGATGCAGTATCGCCTCCAGGTCGGAGAGCTTTTTCGGGTCCGCGAAGACTATCCGTCCGAGCGCCTTGCGGTCCACGCCCTCCTCGCCGAGCACGCCGTTGCCGAAGCGCTCGGCGATGGTGGAGATCGCCCCTTCGTTCCAGCGGAGCAGGTTGTGGACGATCTCGTCGGCCGAGTGGGTCTCAGCGCCGAACTCACCCAGCATCCGGACGAACGCGCTCTTGCCCGACGCGAAAG
>CAXTDD010000385.1:3509-3739 GCA_964242955.1 uncultured Rubrobacteraceae bacterium
CCCCCCCCCCCCCCCCACCCGGTGTGCCCCCCCCGCCCCCCGGCGCGTGCCGCCGCCGGCCCCGGGCCCCTTCCACGTTCGGACGCCTTTCGGGTTGCCCGGTTATCTCTCTTCGAGGTCCAGGTCGGAGAGCGAGTCGAAGGCCCCGGTGCGCAGGCCGCTGCCCTCGGAGGAGCTTCTGCCCCGGTCGGCACCGCGGTCGGCCCGGTCGTCGCGACGCGGGGGACGGT
>CAXTDD010000386.1:0-3733 GCA_964242955.1 uncultured Rubrobacteraceae bacterium
GCTGCCGGAGCGGCTGGCGCGGCGGGGGACCTTGGTCCGCGGGTGCGGGCCGTTTGCGGGGCTCGGGCCGGAGTTCTTCCGGGTGGCCGTGCGCGGGGAGAGGGAGAACGGGGCGTTGCTCGACGGCATCCGGGGGGCGTTGTAGGCGTCCGGGCGCTCATCCTCGGCGGCGCCAGGAGCGGAAAGAGCCTCTACGCCGAGCGGATGGCCGCGGAGATCGGCGGACAGGTCCTCTACGTGGCGACGGCCCTCCCGGGAGAAGACGAGGACCTCGGGCGCAGGGTGCGACTGCACCGGGAGCGCAGGCCGCCCGCCTGGGGTACGGTCGAGGTGGGGGACCTCGGCGGGTTGGTGGACGACGCGGATGGCTGGGACGCCGTGCTCGTGGACTCCCTGACGCTGTGGGTGTCGGCGCGGCTCTTCTCTGCCGGCGAGGACGCGACGCTAAAGACGTTCGACGATTTCTTGAGAGACGTTTCGACCAGCGGCATACCGTTCCTGATCGTCAGCGACGAGGTCGGGCTCGGGGTGGTCCCCGAGAGCGCGGCCGGACGGGTCTTTCGGGACGTGCTCGGCACCGTGAACCAGCGGGCCGCGGAAGCATCGGAGGAGGTCCACCTGTGCGTCGCGGGGGTCGGGGTCAGGATCCGGTAGTTGCGCGCCCTGCTCTCCTTCTTCACCGTCTACCCCGTGCGGCCCGCCCCCCTACAAGACGCCGCCCGTGCCTCGCACCTCCTGCCGCTCGTCGGCCTCTTCACCGGCCTGCCGGGGGTACTGCTGATCCTGCTCGCCTATACTCTACCGCCGTCCGTAGCCGCCACGCTCGCGCTGGGCGGCGTCCTCCTCGCCGCCGGCTTCCACCACGCCGACGGGGTCCTCGATGTCGGCGACGCCCTCATGGTCCGCGGCGACGCCCACAGACGGCGGGCCATCCTAAAAGACACCCGCGTCGGCATCGGCGGCATCGGAGCCCTCTTCCTCGTCTACGCCCCGGCCGCCACCGCGCTGACCGCGCTGGCAGAGACCTCACCCCTGCGCGCCGCGTCAGCACTCATCGCCGGAGAAATTGCCTCCCGCTCGACCATGCTCTTGATGCTCGCCTTCGGCCGGCCGGCCGAGGAGCACTCGTCCTCCGTACCTTTCGTGCGGGCGCTCGCGGGCAGACGCAGGATGGCGGGAATAACCCTCGCGCTCCTAGCCCCGCTGCTGCTCCTCGCGCCGTCGGGCGTCCCGGGGCTTCTCGGAGCGGCCAGCATCCCGCTGACCGCCCTCGTCGGGATCCGGCTCTCTTCGAGAGCCTTCGGCGGCATCGGCGGCGACGCCGTCGGCGCTACGGGAGAGCTCTCCAGGACGGTCCTCCTGATAATCCTGTCCACGACAATCTAGTCCCGGCTCGTTCGAACCGGGGCCAGGAGCTGAAAGCCGACGGCTGAAAGCTGACGGCGGAGGCCGCAGGCCTCCTGGCTAACTCGCCAGATCGTCCCCGGGCTGCATCTCGTGTACCGTGACGCCGGGCGAGATCTCGCCGAGGTGCTCGCGCAGCTTCTCCGGGGTGCCGGTGAAGAACGGCAGCACGTCGGGGCTGTAGTGCATCGGCACGACGTGCTGAACACCGAGCAGCCTGGCGGCGTGCGCGGCCTCGAAGGGTCCCATCACGAGGCGGTCGCCGATGGGCAGCAGGGCCAGCTCGGGGCGGTAGAGCTCCCCGATAAGCTGCATGTCCCCGAACACGGAGGTGTCGCCGGCGTGGTAGAGGCGAAAACCGCTCTCGAACTCGATCACGTACCCCATGGGCTCGCCGCCGTAGATCGTGGAGCCGTCCTCCGTCTGGATGCTGGAGGAGTGGAAGGCATTGGTGGCCGTCACCTTGATGCCGCCGATCTGGGCCGTCCCGCCCTTCTGTAGCGGCTGGGCAGTCTCCACGCCCTGGCTCTGGAGGTAGGACATGATCTCGAAGTTGGACACCACGTTGGCGCCGGTCTCCTTGGCGATCGGGATCGTGTCGCCGAGGTGGTCGAAGTGCCCGTGGGTGACGAGTATCGTGTCCGCCTCGCCGACCTGCTTGAGGTCTTCCGGGGTGGTCGGGTTCTGGCTCAGGAACGGGTCTATGAGGATCTGCTCGTCTCCGGCCGTCACGACCCTGAAAGCCGAGTGGCCGAGGTAGGTGATCCTGGTTCCGCCTAGCATCTCTTCCATGAGGTTTCTCCTTGTCCATCCCAACAAATCCGGCCGATAAAGCCATCCCGCGTGTACCCGATTCGGCATCTTCAGAAACGGTCGGGACGGCCGGCGGCTACAATCCGGCGGGTTCCGGGAAGACCGGATGCCGGACCCCGAGGCTCGGAGGTTCTTCGGCCTCGTCTTGGACGCCCTCGGCGTCTTCGGCAACGGCCCCGACGTCAGCCTATTGAAGGTCGCCGGGGGGCCTCACCATCGCCGGCGGCGTCCTGGTCGTGAGGTTCTGAGGAGGCTTCAGGCATCAGGCATCAGGTGTCAGCAATGATCTGCGGGCGGAACCTTTTTCGCCAGACGTATACTCTGAAGCCTGAAGCCTGTAACCTGTAGCCTACTTTGAGCTACCTACCCATCGGGGATCACGGCGTCATCGGGAATTTGCACACGGCCGCTTTGGTCGGGTTGGAAGGGACCATCGACTGGCTGTGCCTGCCGGCGTTCGACTCGCCCAGCGTGTTCTGCTCGATCCTGGACGACGAGATCGGCGGCCACTTTCGCCTCCGTCCGGCGGAGTACGAGACGAGCCTGCAGATGTACCTGCCCGACTCGAACGTCTTGCTCACGCGCTTTCTTTTTCCGGGTGGGATGGCGGAGTTGACCGACTTCATGCCGATCCTCTCGAAACCGGGGGACCGCTCGCGGCTGGTACGCGACGTGCGGGTCGTGCGGGGGTCCATGTCCTTCGAGGTGGAGTGCAAGCCGGCCTTCGACTACGCCCGCGGCACGCACCACGTCGCCCTCGGCAAGAACGGGGCCGTCTTCGCCTCGGCGAGCGCCACCCACGCGTCCCTGGGACTCTCTACGGGGGTGCCGCTGCAGGCCCGGGAAGGGGGAGCCGCGGGGGCGACGTTCACGCTCGGCGAGGGGGACCGGGCCACCTTCGTCCTCTCGGAGATCGAGGAGGGCGAGGGGCCGAGGGAACCCTTCACGCACCGCGAGTTCGAGGAGAGCGTGCACGACACCTTGGGGTACTGGCGGCGTTGGATCTCTGGCAGCACCTACTCCGGGCGCTGGCGGGAGTCCGTGCACCGCTCGGCGCTCGCGCTCAAGCTTATGGTCTACGATCCGACCGGCGCGCTCGTGGCGGCCCCGACGATGGGGCTGCCGGAGAAGATCGGGGGCGGGCGAAACTGGGACTACCGCTACGCCTGGCTCAGGGACGCGGCGTTCACGCTCTACGCCCTGATCTCCATCGGCTTTGACGACGAGGCCAACAGGTTCATGGGCTGGCTCAGGGACCGCTGCGCCCTGGACAAGGACGGCCTCCTTCAACCCCTCTACGGCATCGACGGGCGCACGGGGATCTTCGAAGAGGAGCTGGACCACCTCTCCGGCTACAGGGGCTCAAAGCCGGTCAGGCTCGGTAACGACGCCTACGGCCAGCTCCAGCTCGACCTCTACGGGGCGATCCTCGACGCCGCCTACCTCTACAACAAGCACGGCGCCCCCCTCGACTACGACCTCTGGCAGAACCTCCGCCGCATCCTCGACTGGCTCT
>CAXTDD010000387.1:0-3729 GCA_964242955.1 uncultured Rubrobacteraceae bacterium
CCGCTCGTCATCCTCGTCGCCGCCAACGCCGCGAACGTGGTACTGGAGATCCTGGTCGTCTACGGCTTCGGAGGGGGGCTCGCCGGCTCCGCCTGGGGGACGGTCATCGCGCAGGCCGGCATGGGCGCCGCCTTCGTCTACTGGCTGCTGAAGGCCCCGGCCGACTCGCGCCGCCCGAGCTGGGCGACGATGCGGCCCCTGCTGCGCGTCGGCGGGGACATCGCGGTTCGTACGGGGGCACTGCTGCTCTCGTTCGCGCTCGCGAGCGCCGTGGTCGCCAGGATGGGGGAGGCCTCGCTCGCCGCGCACCAGGTCGCCTTCGGCCTGTTCGTCTTTCTCGCCCTCGTGCTCGACGCCGTCGCGATAGCAGGCCAGATCCTCGTCGGACGGTTCCTCGGGGCGGGGGACGCCGGGGCCGCCTACGACGCCGCCAGGCGCATGATCTTCTGGTCCGTGGTGGTCGGCGGCGTCTTCTGCGCCGTCCTCCTCGCCGGGACCGGGGTCATCCCCCGCGCCTTCACCGGCGACCCGGAAGTCGTGCAAAAGGCCCGGGAGCTCTGGCCCCTCTTCGCCCTCATGCAGCCGGTGGGCGCCGCCGTCTTCGCCCTGGACGGCATCCTCATCGGGGCCAGCGACACCCGCTTCTTGAAGTGGTCGATGGTCGCGGCCTTCCTGGTCTTCGCGCCCCTTGCCCTGGCCGCCCCCGCCCTCGGGCTCGGCGTCTTTGGCGTCTGGATCTCCCTCAACGTCCTCATGCTTGTCCGCCTCGTCACCTGCGGCGCGCGCTTCGTCGGCCGCCGCTGGGCCGTCGTGGGCGCCTCGACGTAGGCCCGACCCTGGCAACCGTTTCACGTCCGTGCTCCGACGCGAGGTTTATACTCCCCAAACGGGCAATACGCGAGTTGCAAGAGAGGCGCGGGCGATGGCGAGGTTCCGTGACATCCCGGACAGCGCGGGGGGACGATAGGGTGCGTTACGATGCCGTCTTTCTCGATGTGGACGGGACGCTGCTCTGGGTGGACATGGACGTCGAGGGCTACGTAAACGATCTATCGCCCTACGCCGGGGGCAACGGCGGCCTCACCGTCGAGCGGGCCGCCGGGCCGGTGTGGGGGAGCCTGCGGCGGCACATAAAGGAGAACATCGAGCACCGGACGACCGAAGAACTCGCCCGCTTCAGGCGCCGCAACGCCGAGCTGACCGCTGGGGAGTTGGACATCCGGGCCCCGACGGAGGTGCTGACGGAGGTCGCCGACCGCAGGATCTCCTTCAACCCCTACCCCGAGTCGGAGGAGGTCCTCGAAGAGCTGCGGGCGTTGGGCGTCCCGCTCTACGTGGTCTCCAACTGGGACATCGAGCTCGAAAGCGTCCTGGAAGAGGCGGGCTGGATGCATTTCTTCGACGGCGTCATCGCCTCCGCGGTCTTCGGCGTCGAGAAGCCGCAGCGCGAGATCTACGAGGAGGCGCTGCGCGTATCGGGCGTCCCGGCGGACCGGGCGATCATGGTCGGCAACGACCCCGTCTCCGACGTCAGGGGGGCATGGGAGGCCGGCGTGGACGCGGTGTTTATAGACCGGAAGGGTTCGGAGGCCCCGGAGGCGACCTACGTCCTCCCGGACCTGCGGGGACTGCCGGAGATCGTGCGGGGTTAGCGGCGTGGGGGAGGGCGGACCGGGCTTCGACGGGCCGCGCATCGAGCGGGCGGTGCGCGAGATCCTGTCGGCCATGGGCGTTGGGGGCCTGGAAGAGACGCCGCAGAGGGTCGCGGAGGCCTACGTGCACCTCTTCCGCGGCCTCCGGGAAGACCCGCTCCGCCACCTCGAAGTGTCCTTCGACGAAGGAGCGCGGGATCTCGTCTTGATGCGCGACGTGCCTTTCGTCGGCGTCTGCGAGCACCATCTTCTGCCCATGATCGGCCGGGCGCACGTGGCGTACCTGCCGGCCGGCAAGGTGCTTGGGTTCTCCGAGATCGTGCGGGTCGTCGAGGGCTACGCGGCCAAGCCGCAGCTACAGGAGCGGCTCACCGCCCAGGTCGCGGACGCGCTGTACGGGGGCCTGGGCTCCGCCGGTTCGCTCGTCGTCGCCGAGGCCGAGCACACCTGCATGGCGGCCACCGGCGCCTGGAAGCCCGGCACGAGGGCCGTCACCTCCGCGGCCCGCGGCGTCTTTGAAGATGACCCCACGCGCCGGGCCGAGGTTATGGCCCTGCTGCCTTCCGGTTCCTAGCGCTCCAACAGGCTAGCCAGAGCTATTCGGCGGCCCTTACCGGGGACTGGTCGGGGATGGCGGCCAGGGCCGCGCCGGAGATACCGGCCTCGTTCAGCATCTGGGCTGCCACCACCTTCGTTCGGGCCGTGAGGTGCGGGAAGAACTTCTCGGACTTCTTGCTGATGCCGCCGCCGATCACGATCAGGTCCGGCCAGAGCAAATCTTCTATGGTGTGCAGGTACCGGTCCAGGCGCCCGGCGTACTCCTCCCAGCTCAAATCCTCGCGCTTGCGGGCGCTGTCGGCGGCGCGGTACTCGCCCTTCTCGCCCCCGATCTCGATGTGACCGAACTCGGTGTTCGGCACGAGGCGACCGCCGATAAAGACCGAGGACCCGATACCCGTCCCCAGCGTGAGCATGAGCGCGAGGCCGTCCTCGTCCCGGCCGGCCCCCCAGCGCATCTCGGACAGCCCCGCGGCGTCCCCGTCGTTCACGATCGTTACGGGCCCGCCCAGCTCCTTCTCTAAAGCTCCGGCCAGATCAAACCCGATGGCCGCCTCGTCGATGTTGGCCGCCGTCCGCACGACGCCGGACTTGATCACGGCGGGGAACCCGCACCCCACCGGCCCCTCCCACTCCGACCTGCGGACGACCTCGACGGCCGTCTCGACGATGGCCCGGGGCGTGGCGGGCTGGGGCGTTTTGATCCTCACCCTCTCCGTGACGAGCTCCCCCGTCTCCGTGTCCACCGCCGCACCCTTGATCCCCGACCCCCCAACGTCCAACCCAAAAACGTTCATGCGAGTCCTCCCTTCCGAGTCGGGACCATTCTAACGAAATGCTCATCCAGCAACCTGGGAACCGTGAGCCGAACCGATGGCAACGCCCGCCCGCGGAACGTGCGCGATGTCCGCGCTAGCAGATCGGACGCGTGTCGGCGGCGGAGCCGGACAACAGGGGGCGGACGACGGCGGGATCTACCTGCTCCGGACGCTTGAAACGGATACAGCCTTTCCCGACCGGGAGGCCACCGAGGAGGTGGGCGTTGGCCTCCACCACGCGCTCCCGGAGGATGTACAGCGAGATGTAGTTCTTCTGGCTCGCGTAGGCAACCTCCACGGCGCTGCCAACTCGCGAGTAGGATGGCATCCCGTACTGCATCCCCTCCTCGTACCCGGTCAACTCGTCGAGGCACAGTTCTCGCAAGGTTTCGAGCGCCGGACGCCGCTCTTCCGGAACCTCGGCAAGGTACTCCTCGACCGTCTCGGCCCTACTCTTCATGTTGGCCCGTCCTCCTTCGCTCCGGCGGTCGGTCTTCCCAACCGTTCGCGCGAATTCTACGGGCCCGGAGGGAGATGCCACCCTGCGTTTGTGCAGCTGGACGTCACTGCTGGCAGCCGACGGCCAGGCTATTCAGCCTTTGGGGAATACGACCGCCTGACCGGCCACCGCGACCGCCACGCGCGCGCCCGGCCTGACGCCCGGGCCGCCGCCGAGGCGCGAGCAGAGGACGGGGCCGGAG
>CAXTDD010000388.1:0-3709 GCA_964242955.1 uncultured Rubrobacteraceae bacterium
GTACGGGTTCGCGCGGCGGGCGTTGGGTCCGTTGGGCGGGTTCGCTACGGGGACGGCTATCTTGATCGAGTACGCCATAGCGCCGGCGGCCATCGCGACGTTCATCGCGGGCTACACGGACACGCTGCTCGGGGTGGGTGGTTGGATCGTCTACCTGTTGTGCTACGCGGTGTTCGTGGGGATACACCTTTACGGTGTCGGGGAGGCGCTCAGGCTGGTCTTCGGTATCACGGTCGTCGCCGTCCTGGCGCTCGCGGTGTTTATCGTCGCCATGATCCCGCAGTTCGGGTTCGGCAACCTTTTCGACATACCCGCGACGGACGCGGTCGGGGCCAGCTCGTTCTTGCCTTACGGGTTCGTCGGCATCTGGGCGGCGTTCCCGTTCGCGATCTGGTTCTTCCTCGCCATCGAGGGCGTGCCGCTGGCCGCCGAGGAGACGCGGGACCCGCAACGCGACATGCCCAAGGGCCTCATCGGCGGCATGGCGGCGTTGCTGATCTTCGCCGTGCTCGTCCTCTTTTTCGGTCCCGGCGGGGCGGGGTCCGCGGCGTTCACCAGCGACGAGATGCTCGCGGCGCCTTCGGTGCTGCCGCTGGCGATGCAGGAGGCCTACGGGGGCACCACCGCGCTCGGGGCCGTCGTCAACGTTGCGGGGCTGGCGGGCCTGATCGCGAGCTTCTTCTCGATCATCTTCGCCGCCTCGCGCCAGACCTTCGCCCTCTCGAGGGCCGGCTACCTGCCGCGGGTCCTCTCGGTCACCGGGGGCCGCAGGACGCCGTGGGTCGCGCTCGTGGTCGGCGGCGTCGTCGGCTTCGTGCTGTCGACCTTCGGCAACGGCGCCACGCTGCTCAACATGGCCGTCTTCGGCGCCACGATAAGCTACGTCCTGATGATGCTCTCGCACATAGTCCTCAGGCGCCGCGAGCCCGACCTCGAGCGCCCCTACCGCACGCCGGGGGGCACCGTTACCTCGGGGGTGGCGCTCGTGCTGGCGGTCCTCGCGGTCATCGCCACCTTTATCGTCGACCGGAACGCGGCGTTTATCATGCTGGGCGTCTACGCGGCGTTTATCGCGTACTTCTTGCTCTACAGCCGCCACCACCTCGTCGCCCAGGCCCCTGAGGAGGAGTTCGCCCAGATCCAGAAGGCCGAAGCCGAACTGGCCGGAAATTAGAAGGGAAACCATGGAGACGAAACCGAAGGGCCAGAAGGGCCGCCTCGATCTTGAGACCTTGCGTTCCGAGGTAAATGCCGGACGGATAGACACCGTCCTGATAGCGATGACGGACATGCAGGGCCGCCTGCAGGGCAAGCGCTTGACGGCCACCCACTTCCTCGACGAGGTCGTCGAGCACGACGCCGAAGGGTGCAACTACCTGCTCGCCGTGGACGTGGAGATGAACACCGTCGAGGGTTACTCCATGAGCTCGTGGGAGAAGGGCTACGGGGACTTCGTCTTCAAGCCCGACATGGAGACCTTGCGGCTCGTTCCCTGGCAGGAGGGGACGGCGATGGTCACGTGCGACCTCGTCTGGGAGGATGGCTCTCCGGTGATAGCTTCGCCGCGTCAGATCCTCAAGCGCCAGCTCGAACGCCTCGCCGAGCGCGGCCTCGAAGCCTTCGTGGGAACAGAGCTGGAGTTCATAGTCTTCAAGGACTCCTACGAGGACGCGTGGAGAAAGAGCTATAAGGACCTCGACCCGGCGAACCTGTACAACGTGGACTACTCGCTGCTCGGGACGGCCAGGATCGAGCCTCTGCTGCGGCGCATCAGGAACACGATGGCGGCGGCGGGGCTCGCGGTGGAGGACGCGAAGGGCGAGTGCAACTTCGGTCAGCACGAGATCAACTTCAAGTTCGATAGGGCCCTCGCCACCGCCGACGGGCACGCGATCTACAAGAACGGCGCCAAGGAGATCGCGGCGCAAGAAGGCTGCTCCATAACCTTTATGCCCAAGTTCGACGAGCGCGAGGGCAACTCCTGCCACGTCCACCTCAGCCTCCGGAGCGAGGACGGTACCCCCGTCTTCGCCGACGGCCACGGGTTCTCGGAGACCTTCGAGCGCTTCCTGGCTGGCCAGGTCGCCTGTCTGCGCGAGCTCATGCCCCTCTTCGCCCCCAACATCAACTCCTACAAACGCTACGCCAAAGGCTCCTTCGCCCCGACGGCGGTCGCCTGGGGCCGGGACAACCGGACGTGCTCGCTGCGCGTCGTCGGGCACGGGCCGTCTTTGCGGGTCGAGAACCGCATACCGGGCGGGGACGTCAACCCGTACCTGGCGATCTCGGCCATGATCGCCGCCGGCCTGCACGGGATAGACAACGAACTTCCCCTGGAGGACGAGTTCGCCGGGAACGCCTACGAGACGGACAAGCCGCACGTCCCGACGAGCCTCAAGGAGGCGCGCGGGATCTTCGCGGCGAGCGCCGTGGCGAGGGAGGCCTTCGGCGACGAGGTCGTCGAGCACTACCTGAACGCGGCGCGGGTCGAGATAGAGGCTTACGAGGCCGCCGTAACCGACTGGGAGCGCTACCGGAGCTTCGAGCGTCTGTGAGCGTCAGGCCCACGGTCGGCATCACCGCTGCTACCGAGAGCGTTAGTTACGGAGCTTGGAAGGGGATGCCGGCCTTCCTCAGCCCTGTCAACTACGTGCGCGCCGTGCAGCGGGCCGGCGGCAGGCCCGTCCTGCTGCCGCCCGATCCCGAGGACGCGAAGGAGCCGGGCGAACTGCTCGACATCCTGGACGCCCTGATCCTGACCGGCGGGGCCGGCGACCTCGACCCCGACCTCTACGGCCAGGAACCGCACCCCGAGACCGGCCCCGTCCAACCCGAGCGCGACGCCTACGAGCTCGCGCTGGTCTGCGGCGCCATAAGCCGGAGGATGCCTACTTTGGGCATCTGCCGCGGGATGCACGTCCTGAACGTCGCCTACGGGGGCGGCCTGGAGCAGCACCTCCCCGACGTGCTCGGCCACGAGGAGCACCGCCACACCCCGGGCACCTTCGCCGACCACGAGGTCGTCCTCGCCCCCGACTCCCTCGCCGCCCGCGCCGTCGGGTCCGGGAGAACACCCGTCAAATCCCACCACCACCAGGGAGTAAGGGAGGTCGGGGAGGGGCTGGTCGTGACCGGCCGGTCCGAGGACGAGGCCGTGGAGGCCATCGAGGACCCATCGTGTCCGTTCGTGCTCGGGGTGCTCTGGCATCCCGAAGAAGACGAGAAGAGCCAACTCATCCATGCCCTAGTTTCGGAGGTATCGTAGTTGCTGGAGATCCTGAACCCCGCCACCGGAGAGGTCGTCGAACGCCTCGAACCCGCCACCGCCCAGGACGCCGACGCCGCCGTGTCCCGCGCGAAGCAAGCTTTTCCTGCGTGGCGCGACGTCGAGCCCGCCGACCGCTCCCGCCTCCTGCGCCGCCTCGCCGACGCGCTCGAAAAGGAGCACGAGAACCTGGCCCAACTGGAGTCCAAGGACACCGGCAAGCCCATAAACGACGCCCGCGGCGAGATGGGGATGGTGGCCGACACCTTCCACTACTACGCCGGGATGCCGGAGCGCCTGCTCGGCGACACGATCCCCGTCTCGGGCGGCGTGGACGTAACGTTCAGGGAGCCGCTCGGGGTGGTCGGCCTCATAGTGCCGTGGAACTTCCCCCTCACCATCGCGAGCTGGAAGATGGCCCCGGCCCTCGCCGCCGGCAACACG
>CAXTDD010000389.1:0-3701 GCA_964242955.1 uncultured Rubrobacteraceae bacterium
GGTGGCGAAGATCGCGCTGATCTGGCGTATCACCCGCCCCCGTTTCAGCGCCTCGATGCGACGGATGACCTCGTCGCCACCTATCCCCAACTCGCGCCCGATGGCCGCGAACGGCTCCCGCTCCAGCGGCACCTCGCGCTGGATGTAATTGAGGATGTCCTTGTCGATGCTGTCCATCATTCGGCTGTCGGAGATTGTGCTAACCACGTTTTGTAGAGCCCTTCCACGACGGTTTCAGACCACGTTGCGAGCCATCATAACAGGCAAGTCCAAACTCTGGTATGAGAATGTTTACGCTGTTACGTTCGGGCAGGCTTCTGTTGATCGGCCAGTCCTGAGGCCGGAGTGTCCCCCGTCTAGTAGGTCAAGGGGTTGTTCAGGTGGGCGCGCACGATCATGCGGATAAGCGTCGTGTAGCCGACCCCGCTCTTCGCCGCCCGCCGCCGAAGCGCGTCGAGGTCTTCTTTCGGCAACCGTATCGAGATCTGCTCCAGCTCGGGCTTCTCTACTACCGCGCCGTCTGTCTCTTCCCAGTGCAGGTCCGCCGTGTCCGTGCGGTCGTAGAAGTCGGCGATCTCTTCCACGCTGCCGCGCTCTATCACCCGCCGCTAGGTCCTGGATATCCTTCGTACTGCTGTCAACCGGTTTCGCCTCACTCATCTCGCATACCTCCTCCGCTCCCGGTCGGTCATATCCCTCGCCGTCAACGGCAATGCCTCGCCTTAGTCCCCGCGCTCGCCAGCGCAGCGCAGCATAGCCACGAACAGATAACGGCCCGCCTCAGTTCGACCCAGACACCTGTATACCGTTTCAGCCGGGTTCCTCTCGGCCGGTCCGCCCTTTTTCAGCAACCGGTGACGGTCCGGAAAGAGTGCTTCCTCGAACTCTTCCGGGGTGACCCCGTGACGCGCTTTGTGCTCCACGCGCTCCGGCTTCCAATTCGACCCGCAAACTGCCGCCAAGTGGTCTCCGCATCGATCTAATGTATCCCAGAACACCACAACAGCTACACGGACGACCGAAGGGCCGTTTCGAGCATGGTGACATTATCGGGGTTGGAGACGGGACGCTTTAGGTGGCGCGGTTCGCGTGCGGTTGGCCTATTGCCCCCGCTCCTCCATTACCTTCTGGTACTCGGCGTAGACGTTCTGGATGTCTTTCCAGACGAGGCGTTTGGTGTTGTCGAGGTCGTCGCCGCGCTGACGGAGGACGTAGGCCGGGTGGAAAGTCGCCATGGCACGGGCGCCGTTTTCGAGGTCGTACCACTTGCCGCGGTCTTTGGTGATCTTGAAGTCTTTATCTATAAGGGTCTTGGAGGCGGGGCCGCCGAGGCAGAGGATGATCTCGGGCTTTACGGCCTCCATCTGGCCCTGGAGGTAGGGGTTGCAGGCCCGGGTCTCCGTTGTCTTGGGCGGGCGGTTTCTCATCCGGCCGCCCTCCTCGACCGCGGCCCGGCACTTGACGGTGTTGGTGAGGTAGACCTGATCCCGCGTGAGATCCACCGCCCCGAGGATGTCGTCGAGGAGCTTGCCGGCCCGGCCGACGAAGGGCAGCCCGGTGGCGTCCTCGTTCTCTCCCGGGCCCTCGCCGACGAGCATCAACGGCGAGTACGGATCTCCGCTGGCGAAGACCGTGTTGGTGCGGGTCGTGGCGAGGTCGCACTTCGTGCAGACGGAGACCTGGGCGGCGAGGTCTTCCAACCTTTTCTCGCGGTCCTCGCCACCCCCCGCGACGTCGAAGAGACTGTCCAAAACTCCTCCTGATCTAAGGTGTCTATGCTATTCTACACCGCACGCTAGAGGGCTTTCGGGGGCGCGATTGGGCATCATAAAGTTCCGCAGGGTGGACAAGTTCTTCGACGACTTCCAGGTCCTCGCGGACGTGGACTTCTCCGTGGACGAGGGCGAGGTCGTCGTCGTCATAGGCCCCAGCGGCTCGGGCAAGAGCACGCTGCTCCGGTGCATAAACGGCCTCGAAGAGGTCTCCGCCGGTGAGCTCACCGTGGACGGTCTCCCGGTCCACGACAAGAAGACCGACATCAACAAGCTGCGCTCGGAGATCGGGATGGTCTTCCAGCAGTTCAACCTCTACCCGCACATGACCGTCTCCCAGAACATAAAGCTCGCCCCGATGCGCGTGAAGAGCGTCTCCCAGAAGGACGCGGACGACCGCTGTTCGCGGCTGCTCGACCGCGTCGGCATCCCCGAGCAGGCCGACAAGTACCCCGAAAGCCTTTCGGGGGGGCAGCAGCAGCGGGTGGCGATAGCGCGCGGGCTCGCGATGGAACCCAAGATCATGCTCTTCGACGAGCCGACCAGCGCGCTCGACCCCGAGATGATAAACGAGGTCCTCGAAGCGATGGCCGACCTCGCCCGCGGCGGCATGACGATGGTCGTCGTCACCCACGAGATGGGCTTCGCGAGGCGCGTCGCGGACAGGGTGGTCTTCATGGACGCCGGACGCATCGTCGAGGTCGGCCCCCCCGAGCACTTCTTCATCAACCCCCAGCACGACCGCACCAAACGCTTCCTCAACCAGATAGTTCATTAGCTCTTAGCTTTTAGCCGTTAGCTGTTAGCTCTCGGCTTCCGGGCGTCGTGTTGCGGTCCGGGAGAAGGGAGGCTATCTTTCTGTGGCGTCCGTGTTTTTCGAGGTATCGGAGATTGTGTGAAGGCCAGGCCGGTTTTAGAGGGCATACGTCCGTACAACCCGCCGCGGCTGCGCGAGGAGATCTCGGTCGATCACGGCTCGGACGCGTACGTGAAGCTGACGATGAACGAGCTCTCCTTCGGCCCGTTGCCGGAGGCCAGGGAGGCGATCGTCGGATCCCTCTCCCGCGCCGGGCGCTACCCGGACCGGGACTCCGATCCTTTGCGCGGGGCGATAGCCAGCGCCAACCCCGGCACGGCGCCCGAGAACGTCGTCGTCGGCAACGGGTCCAGCGAGACGCTCGTGGACCTCATGCAGACGCTGGAGCGGCCCGGCAGCGTCGTCATTCCCTGGCCCTCTTTCCCGTTCTACGTCTCCGCGGCCCGCGTGGTCGGCCTGGACGTCCGCAAGGTCGAGCTGGACGAACGTCACAAGGCCGACCTCGACGCGATGCTCGCGGCCGTAACGTTGGAGACGCAGGCCGTGATCCTGTGCAACCCCAACAACCCGAGCGGGACCTACCATCCCCTCTCCGAGGTGCGGGCGTTCGCGGAGGCGTTGCCGGGGGACGTGCTCCTGATCCTGGACGAGGCCTACTACGAGTTCGTGGACGACCCGTTGTACGTCGGGTCGCACGGGCTGGTGATGGAGTCCACGAACGTCGTAACCACCAGGACGTTCTCGAAGGTGCACGGCCTCGCGGCGTTCAGGGTGGGCTACGCCGTAGCCCCGAAGAGGCTCGCCGACTACGTCTGGCGGGTCCACGTCCCCTTCTCCGTCAACCAGGCCGGGCAGGCCGCGGCGACGGCCTCGATGGGCCAGCCCGAAGCCATCGCCGAACGCTCCCGCCTCATGAAGCAAGAGCGCGAGCGCGTCCAGAACGCTTTCGGCGGGGCGGGCCTGGAGTACGTCCCCTCCCACACCAACTTCGTCATGGTCGGCGCGAAGCCGGGACTCTTCGAGAAGACCGGCGTGCTCGTGCGAGAAGGCGAGGCCCTGGGCTATCCCGTCGGGTGGAGCCGGGTGACGATCGGGGGGCCCGAGGAGAACGA
>CAXTDD010000390.1:0-3693 GCA_964242955.1 uncultured Rubrobacteraceae bacterium
TGCAGGATCAACGTGTCGCCGCCGCGCAGCTCGAGGTCGTCGACCTTGAGGGTCGCGCCCGGGCCGGTGGTCAGGCCGTCGAAGCCTTGCATCGAGTTCTGGTCGATGCCGAGCACGCTCACGGTCGGCTCGCTGAGGTCCGTGCCTTTGGCGGTGACGGGGACGGTCTCGGTGGCAAGCGGGGCGACGCCGGCCACCTGTTGTTCGTCGGAGAGCCTGTCGCGCGCGTCGGCGGCGACGGACTCGTCAAAGTAGCGGGCGCGTTGGGCGGTGGTCTCCCCGAAGGGTTGCCCGCCCGATGAGCCCTGGCCTTCGGCCCGCACCTCGACGTCCACCTGGCCCAGGTTCTCCAATGCTTGCAGGCGCAGGGAGTTGGTGAGGGTGTCGCCCGTGGTGAAGGATGCGGAGAAGAGCATGGTCGCGAGCATCAGGCCGAGCACGACGAGCACGGTCTGGGCGCGGCGGCGGGGCAGGTTGCGGGCGGCCATCCTGAAGGAGACGCGGTTGCGAAGGGCGCTTATGGTCAACAACAGGAGCCCCACGCCGAAGAGGGCGAGGAGCGTCCACATGAGCCTGCCGGTCGGGATGCCGAAGAGTTCCTCCATCCTACGCTCCCTTACCGTTCGGCTCGTCGCTGGTGATGTTGCCGTCGCGCATCCTGATCGTGCGGTGCGCCCGGGCGGCGACGGCCGCGTCGTGGGTGACGAGGACGAAGGTCTGTTGCTGCTCGCGGTTGAGGCGAACGAGGAGGTCCATGATGCCTTTGGAGGTCTCCGAGTCGAGGGCGCCGGTCGGTTCGTCGGCCCAGACGATGGCGGGGTTGTTGACCAGCGAGCGGGCGACGGTGATGCGCTGCTGCTGGCCGCCGCTCATCTCGGCCGGGCGCTTGGCCGCCTGCTCCGGCAGCCCGACCATCTCAAGGGCGTCCAGCGCCCAGCGGCGGGCTTTTTTGGGCTTCTTGCCGGCCACCAGGAGGGGCAGCTCCACGTTCTCTACCGCCGAGAGGACCGGGATCAGGTTGTAAGACTGGAAGATGAAGCCCATCTTCTCGGCCCGAAAGCGCGTGCGCCGCTTGTCGGACATGCCCCGAATAGGCTCCCCGTCCACGTAGACCTCGCCGTCCGAGAGATCGTCGAGCCCGGAGAGCACGTTCAACAGCGTCGTCTTGCCGCACCCGGAAGGCCCCATGATGGCGACCATCTCCCCGCGCGTGATGCCAAGATCCACGCCCCGGAGCGCCCTGACCCGCAGCCCGCCGGCCTCGTAGACCTTCTGGACGCCGGCCGCCTCGACCATCAACCCGTTCGCGCCTTCTACCACGGGTCCTCCTCGCTCTTCCGTCTCGTCCCTCTTCCCTACAAGCACCCAGGCCTCCTTCGACGCCTACACACTACGCACGGACTCTAAGGCGGTTTCCGGCTCATCACATCGGCCATAAGGTTGAATCCGGCTACGCCTCCAGGTCTACGTCCGGAGCCTACGGCCTGACCCTGGGGCAAGGTCAAGGACGGGGGAAGCCGATCAAACGGCTATCCGGCCGCCCGGCCACGCAACTCGTCCAGACGTCCCTTTAGGGTCTCCGTCGAGACGCCGAGACGGGCCAGCATCCTCACGGCCGTCCCGTCCTCGTTACCCAAGATCCCGAGCAGGACGTGCTCGGGCCCGAAGTGGTCGTCTCCGAGCCTCCGCATCTCTTTGCGGGCGCCCACGAGCGCGTTCTTGGCCCGCGGGGAGTATGGGATCCTGCGCCCCTCCGGGATGCTCATGTCGAAGGCGTCTCCGGCCTCCAGGCGCACGTCTTCAAGCGAGATCCCGATGGAACAAAGTGCCTCGGAGAGCATCTTTTTGGATTCTCCCCGCGCCCCTTCGAGCGTTACGCCCAGCGAGGAGAGCGCCTCGGCGGCCGACCCCCCGCCGGCCCGGAGGATGCCCAGCAGGAGATCCTCGTCGCCCAACGAATCGTGGCCCAACGTCCTTGCTTCTTCGAAGGCGGCCTCCACGCATCCGCGAGACCTGTCGGTGAAACGTGCGAACATCACGTGTTCCCATCCCTTCTCCCCGGCGGTCGCCCGGGATACCTGGCCCTGATCCTCCCCGCGTGCTTCTTGTGGACGGCCTGCTTGCTCACCCCCAACACCTCCGCGATCTTCGCCCACGACCACCCCGCCACAAACGCGTTCTCCACCTGGGCCGCCTCCAGAGCCTCCAGCGTCCGCCTCAAAGCGACGACGGCCTCAAGACCCTCCCGGGGATCGTCCATCCCACCGACCCGTGTCCTCGTTCTTTCACTCATGTGTCAATATTAGTTGACGGCTGCGTGTTTGTCAACCTATATTGACGAACACCCCTATGACCTTTCTCCGGGCCCCGGAGCCGATCGGCTTGGCGCTGTGGCGCGTGTGGTGCGAGAATGGCGGGGTCTGATGCTCCGCACCGTAACGGCCACGCGATACGTCACGCCCCTGCGCGAGGGGGGTTCGTTGCCGGCCATCGTCGAGGCGGACGACCTTGGGACCTACGTGCTCAAGTTCCGTGGCGCCGGGCAGGGGCGCAAGGCGCTCATCGCGGAGTTGGTGGCGGGTGAGATCGGGCGCACTCTGGGCCTGCCGGTGCCGGAGATAGTGCTCGTGCGCCTGCACCCCGACCTCGGACGGGCCGAGCCCGACCCCGAGATACAGGACCTCCTCAGGGCGAGCCACGGCCTGAACCTGGCCCTGGACTACCTGCCGGGCTCTTTAGGCTTCGATCCGCTCGTGGGGCCGCCGGCGTCGGAGCTCGCATCCCGGATCGTCTGGTTCGACGCCCTGGTCCAGAACGTGGACCGGACCCCGCGCAACACGAACCTGCTCGTCTGGCACCGCCGGCTCTGGCTCATAGACCACGGCGCCTCCCTCTACTTCCACCACAACTGGCCCGGACGGGGCGGACCGTCCCTGGAGGCCGTGAGCCAGAGGCCGTACGCCGCGGCCCGCGACCATGTCCTGCTGCCCTTCGCGGGCGCCATCTCCGGGGCCGACGCAGAACTCGCCCCACGCCTCACGCCGGATGTCCTGCAGGAGATAGTGAACGGCATTCCCGACGAGTGGCTCACAGCGGAGGCGGGCTTCGGCACGTCCGGTGACGTCCGCTCCGCCTACGTCTCCTACCTCGCGTCGCGGCTGCGGGAGCCCAGGGTCTGGGCCCGCGCGCTGGAAGAGGTCAGGAGGGAGGTCCTTGCCTAGCCCCTTCGAGTACGCCCTGCTCCGCGTCGTCCCCCGCGTCGAGCGCGGCGAGTTCATGAACGCCGGCGTCGTGCTCTATTGCCAGGAGAAGCGCTTCCTCGAAGCCGGCGTACACCTCGACCCCGAGAGGCTGCGCGCCTTCGATCCCCGCCTCGACCCGGAAGCCGTGCGCGCGCACCTGGAGGCCGCCCGCCTCGTCTGCGCCGGCGGCCCCGAGGCGGGCGCCGTGGGGCTTCTGCCACCCGTGCAGCGTTTCGGCTGGATCACAGCACCCCGCAGCACCGTGGTCCAACCCTCTCCCGTCCACACGGGCCTCGCTGAAGACCCGGGGGAGGCGCTGGGGCATCTCATGGACGTCATGGTCCGCCCGCCGGCATAGCCGGGGCCTTCACACCATCCGGAAGAAGGCTCCCCTAGCCGCGGTCCCTCTCCAGCAGGACCATCATGATGACGCCCGCGAGGATCAGGTCCT
>CAXTDD010000391.1:0-3684 GCA_964242955.1 uncultured Rubrobacteraceae bacterium
GGCGCCGCCGACCACCACGGCGGCGCCGGCGTACCGTTCGGGCTCGACGCCGCCGCGCACCCCGGACTCGAGCAGGACGCCGGAGGCAGTGATCGTGGCGGCCCCGGCCAGCACCGCGATGAACGCGGCGACGAACCCGGTGGGGCGCCCCTTTACCGTGAGCCAGGCCAGCGACGCCGCGGTCCTCATCCTTCCTCCGTCCGGGTCATCTTCGAGGCGACCTGCTCCGGCGTAGGGTTGGTTAGGGAGCCGGCGAGCCGCCCGTCGGCCAGAAAGACCACGGAGTCGGCGAAGGAGGCGGCCACGGGGTCGTGGGTGACCATCAAGACCGTCTGCCCCAAAGCGTCCACGGCGTGTCGCAGCAGCTCCATGACCTGGCGGCCGGTGCCGGTGTCAAGCGCCCCGGTCGGCTCGTCGGCGAAGATGGCCTCGGGGCGCGTGATCAGGGCGCGGGCGATGGCCACGCGCTGCCTTTGGCCGCCGGAGAGCTTGCTTGGCCGCCGGTCGAGGTGCTCCGCGATCCCGACGGCGGAAGCGACCTCTTGGAGGTAGGCTCTGTCGACGGCCCGGCCGGCCAGGCGCAGGGGCACGGTGATGTTCTGCTCCACGGTCAGCGAGTCGAGCAGGTTGTACGCTTGGAAGACGAACCCGATCCTGTCGCGCCGGATCTCGGTCAGCCTGGCCTCCCTGGCCCCCGACAGTTCCTCTCCCCCCAGCCACACCTCGCCGGAGGTGGGTTGGTCGAGCCCGGCCGCGCAGTGGAGAAAGGTGCTCTTGCCGGAGCCCGAGGGCCCCATCACCGCGGTGAAGGACCCCCGTGCGAGTTCGACGGAGACCCCGTCCAGCGCGGGCGCCGCGTTCCCTTCCGGGCCGTACACCTTGGAGACCGCGACCAGCCGGACGGCGTGTGCCCCCGGTCCCGCGTGGCCTGTCCCGTCCTTCGTTGCCCTCTTCCTGTTAAACAGCCTTAGCATGAATGCTCTTCCCTCTGGTCGATTGCTTCGGGGGGGGCCGGCGGGGTGGCCCCCCCCCCCCCCCCCCCTCTCGCTACAAGTCTTCGCTAAGCGACCTCGACGGCGCCACCGGTGTGCTGCGCAGCGGCATCGACGGAGGGCCCGCCGGCGTGGGGCTCCGGCCGGTAGCCGAGCCTGCCGCGGGTCGCCACGACGAGCACCAGGGCCAGCGCGCCGAAGCCGATCAAGCCCCCCAGGAGGGCGACCCGCCCGGTCAGGTCGGTGAGCACGGAGAACAGCACCAAGGACACGAAGGTGTTGTTGCTCACGTGGGCCACCATCGCCAGGGGGAGGCTCCCGTTGGTCCTGTTGAAGAGCCAGGTGACGGCGACGCTGAGCGCGACGGCGAAGGCCACGAACAGGAGTATGGCCCGCGGGGTCGCCCCGCCCATCCACGCCCCCCACTCGGTGAAGAACAGCGGCACGTGCCACAAGCCCCACAGCACGCCGAGGATCAGGGTGCCCGCGAGGGGGCCGTGCTGGCGCTGGTGGCGCACCAGGGCGAAGTCGCGCCAGCCGGGCTCCTCGGCCAGGCCCGTGGTGACCATCTGGATCAGGAGGAACGGCACGTAGAAGAGCAGGGCCTCCGCGGGCGGGAGGCCGAGGCCGGCGACCGACCCGGGCGACGCCGCCAGGGTGCCGGCCACGAGGACCGCCGGAACGCCGAGGAGGGCGAGCGCGTACCACTTCCAGTTGACGCGCCACCGGAACAGTCTTCCCGCCCAGCGACGGAGGCCCGGCCGCCCCTCGGAGAGGGCCGTCACCACGAACGCCGCCCCCAGCGGCCCGATGTAGGCGCCGGGGAGGATGCCGGCCAGCGACGCGGTCCCCAGGATCTTTGGGAACGCGATCTCCACGACGCCCAGGCCGTGCTGGGAGAGGACGAAGGGCAGCCAGGCCAGCCAGCTCAACCCGAACGCCAGGGCGTAGAAGGACACGAGGCCGTGGCGGCGCACGAACCCGCCCAGTCCGCTATCGCGGTCGGCCGGGTTGCCCCCGGTCTCCGCTTTGCTCTTCTTCTGCAACATGAGTTCTCCTTCCGGTTCGCTTTCCTTGGCTGACGTGTGCAGTGTGCCGCCGGAACATAAGAGCCGGCTAAGAGGACGATGAACGGTCGATGAGATCCGCTTCTGAGAACGAGATCGGGCTCTTCTGAGAGATGAATTTAGGGTTTGCCTTCCTGGTTTAAAGCAGGCGCTGGCCGAGTGACCACCAAGGAGGGAGTGCAAGCACGCAATAGCCGCGCCGAAGCCGGCTTCGGCGCGGCTCTTGGCCGTTGGAGTCCGAAGGGCTCCCCTTAGCGGGAGTGACTTTGTCGGCGGTGGCCTCAGTAACCCCTGGCCCGGACGAACTCCTGGAGCTCTTTCCATCCCACAAGTCGGTTGCCGCCGTCTTCGAGCCGCACCTCGAGCCCCGCGCGCCCCAGGCGCAACTCCCCGCGTCCGCGGTTGATCCACTGGCCGCTTAAGGCGCCGTGCCGGAGGACGCGCCTGCGGGCCCGACGCCACCCGAACTTCTGGAGGTTGTGCTCCAGGTCGCGGTACCGGTAGACGTGGCAGGCGTCGGAGACGGCCCGGTACGTCTCGTGGGCCCCGTAACCTTGCGGGACGGTTCCCCCGGCATTGGCCGGATCTCCGCGTCTCGAATTCCTCGCGCCATCCTCCGGCATCTCTACGGTCCGCCTCATCTCGGTCGCCTCCTCTTGCTCTCTCGTGTTGTCGAGGGCGACTTTCACCCGTCAACATAAGAGCGGCCTGAGAGAATCGTCAGGCATGGCGGAAGTCTCATCCGGCTCTCAGAAACGGAAGTTACGATCGTCTCCGGACAAACCCGAGAGCGGCCGGAGCGATCCGAGAAGTAGAATACGCGGGGAGGTAATGTAGAGAAGATGAAGCCGGGGACGCGCATACTCGTGGTGGAGGACGACCGCTCCATAGCCCGCATGGTCGAGTTGGAGCTCGGGCACCGCGGCTTCGGCGTGCGCTGCGCGTATGATGGCCCCTCGGGGTTGGAGGCGGCGTTCGAGTACCGGCCGGAGCTCGTAGTGCTCGACATCATGCTGCCGGGGATGGACGGGGTGGGGGTGTTGCGCGGTCTCCGGCGGGAAGGGATGAGGGTGCCGGTCATCATGCTCACCGCCCGCGACGCCACGCTGGACAAGGTGCACAGCCTCGACGCCGGGGCCGACGACTACCTGACCAAGCCCTTCGACATCGAGGAGCTTTTGGCGCGCGTCCGGGCCCTGATCCGGCGCGCAGACGGCGAGGAGGTGCTCCGCGTGGCCGACCTCGAGGTCAACACCGCCACGAGGGAGGTGCGCCGGGGGGAGCGCAGGATAGACCTCACGGCGCGGGAGTACGACCTCCTGGAGTTTATGGCGAAGAATCCCCGGCGCGTCCTCGGCAGGGACTTGCTGCTGAGCCGGGTGTGGGACCAGGAGCACGGCATCGCGACGAACGTCGTGGACGTGTACGTGGGCTACCTGAGAAAAAAGGTAGACGCGCCGGGGGAGGAACCCCTGATCCAAACCATCCGGGGCGCCGGCTACGCCCTGAGGGAGGGCTAGACAAGCGATGCCGATCCGGTGGCGCCTCACGCTCTTTAACGCGCTGGCCATCGGCCTGATCCTGCTCGCGCTCGGGATCGCCCTGTTCTTTCTCCTGCAGAACGC
>CAXTDD010000392.1:0-3682 GCA_964242955.1 uncultured Rubrobacteraceae bacterium
GCGACCGTAACCGGCGCACTCTCTCCTGCCTCACCCACTCCTCGACCGCCCTGTTGACAGCCTCCGTCCGCGTCCTCGCCTCGGTAAAGCGCATCAGGTCAGACGCGACCTCCTCCGACATGGTCACCGTAGTCCGCAAAACGGCCTCCCATCACCAGAATTACTCGATGTTTGGTGACAAAGCTACCATCGAGTCGGCACGATCTCGGATTCCTTTCGGCCCAATGCCCTCTGCCACCGTTCGGTTAGCGGTTCGTTGTCTGATGTACCTCTTTGAGGTAACCAAGCGTATCTTCGACCCCCACAACATCCCCGTATTTGGCGTCGATGTCGTAGAGATTGGCCTCGTGGGCGTTGGGATTACGATCGCCGACGGCCTCGCGGGGGACGACGAGCCGGTAACCGTACTGGAGGGTATCGACGGCGGTGGCGCGGACGCAGCCGCTCGTCGAGGCGCCGGTCACTATCAGGGTGTCCACCCCGGCGGCGGCGAGGAGGCTCGGGAGCCCCGTGCCGTAGAAGGCGGAGGCGAAGAGCTTGTTGAGGATGGGCTCGGCGGCGCGGGGCTCCAGGCGGGGGTCGATCTCGGCCCACCGGCTCCCCGCTTCCAGCGCGAGCAGCGCCGGCACCTTGTCTATGAAGGCGGCGGCGGTCAGCTTGTCGCCCTCGCGGTAGGCGATGGTCGTGAAGACGATTGGGATCTCGGCTTCGCGCGCCGCTTCCAGGAGTTTCGCTATGTTCTGGACCGGGCCTTCGAGGTCGCAGGCGAGGGGAGAATCGGGGTCGGTGAAGCCGAGGGTCATGTCAACGACGATGAGGGCGGGACGGCTGCCCGAACCGCCCCGCCCGCCGAAGCCCTCGATGTGGCTTGCGGTCACGCTTTGCCGTTCCTGGCGGCGCCGAGCTCGCCAGAGAGCCACTCGTTGAAGGCGCGGCGGGTCTCAGCTATGGCGCGGCGCTGCTCTTGGAGCGGCGGCAGGTCGCCGTGGTCGAAGCCGGGGAGGTCGCCGCGTCCGACTCCGATCTCCCCCCGCTTCGATTCGGTCGCCGGGGCGTCCACGGAACCGTCTTCGGCGAGCACGACACCGTACTCGCTTTCAGCTGCTTCGCGGCCAACGAGGTTCCAGCGAACGTCTTTCGCGACGGCTTCTGGGTCGCGTTCGAGGGGGTCGCCGACGCCGCCAGCACCGGCGGTCTCGAAGACGAGGCGGTCGCCCTCGTAGACGGGCACGTCGCGGACTTTGGATGGCAGATCTATCGACCCGCCGTCGGCGCGGACGAGGGTCTTTTTGGATGAGGCGCCGGGCTTGCCGCCCGCGACGCCGTAGGGGAACGTGGCGGCCCGGTCGTCCTGGTAGGTGATCGCGCCGTCCGCCAGAAAGCGGTAGACCTTCTTTATGCCGCACCCGCCGCGGAACTGCCCGGCGCCGCAGGAGTCGGGGCGGACGGAGTACTCGTCAACGAGCATCGGGTAGTAGGTCTCCATGTACTCGGCCGGCACCGCCATGAACTCGGGCCACCACGAATGGCCGTCCAGGCCGTCCTTGCCCGGTATGGCGGGGATGCCCCCGTACAGGATCTCCATGGTCTGAAACGGCTCGCCACCCTTCTTGACCCCGGAGTAGACGAAGTTCGGGCTCGTCCCGTAGGAGCCGGAGACATTAAACCCGATGGCCTTGGCGTAGACGGCCCCGAGCACGTCGAAGAGGCGGGCCATGACGACCAGGCGATTGGACAGTGGCGCCGGCGCCTTCGGGCGCAGGACGGAGCCCTCCGGGATGTTTACGTGGATCACGTCGGCGTAGCCGTCGTTGAAGAGGATGGTGGGGTCGACGGCGGAGATCAGGAACACCCCGGCGAACATCTGGAACATCTCCTTGTTGAGGAGAAAGTTCACGGGCCCCGGGACCTGATCGTCGGTGCCAGCCCAGTCCAGATGCAAGGCGTCGCCCTCGCGCCACATCGCGAGCTTGAGCTTTATGGGCCCGTTGCCGAGGCCGTCGTCGTCGGTGTAGTCCTCGAACTCGAAGCGCTGCCCTTCCGGGATGAGCTGGCGGATCAGGCCGATGATGCTCGTCCGCGTCCGCGCCAGCAACGCGTCGCACGCTTCGAGGTAGGTGTCCTTGCCGAAGCGGTCGCAGATGTCCTTGACCCGCTGGGCGCCGGCGGCGGTGCCGGCGGCTATCGCCATCACGTCGGCGCGGGTCTCGCGCGGGGTGCGCGAGTTGTGGCAGAAGAAGCGCAGGACCTCGTCGTTCAGCTTGCCGCCGTCGTAGAGCTTGACGGGAGGCATGCGGACGCCCTCCTCGAAGATCGAACGGGCGTCGATGGGGATCGAACCCGCCGTCGAGCCGCCGACGTCCATGAGGTTGCCCCACTGCAGGGCGTAGCCGATGTGCTCGTCCGAGTGGAAAATGGGGCGTACGAGCAGGATGTCGGGCAGGTGGGAGGTGCTGCCCTCCATCATGTAGGGGTCGTTCAGGGCGATGACGTCGCCGTCTCTCAGATCCTCCAATTTATACGGAGAATTGTCCAGAACCGTGTCGACGGGGCTGCCGAACTGGCCGACGATCATGCGTCCTTTTTTGTCTGCGATCAGGGGAAACTCGTCGGCCTGCTCGCGGATGACGGGGCTTACGGCGGTGGTGACGAGGACGCGGTCCATCTCGTGGCGGATATTCTTGAGCGCGTTCTCGATGATGTCGAGCGTTACGTGGTCTATATCGTGGTCGCGGACGAAGTCCGGAAGCGTTCCCTCTTGCAGCACCATCGCTCTATCCCTCCTCGATCAGGATGTTCCCGAAACGGTCCACGTCACCCCTGTACCCCGGCTCGATCACGGTCGTCGTGTCGTCCTGCACGACCACGGCCGGACCGGAGATCTCATGCCCGGCCCTGAGCTTGTTCCGGTCCAGGATCGGGGTGTCCACCCACCCGCCGAAGTAAGCCTGCTCCGTCCGCATCACCGCGCCCGACGCGTCGCCACCGGCCCCGTTCTCGCTCTCGGACAACGTCACGCCCTTGATGGTACCCCGCCCGATGACCCGCACGGTGGCAATCTCCAGCGGCGAGTCGGGCAGCTCGAAGTTGTAGCGCCGGGTGTGCGCCTCCTCGAAGCGGCTCCGCAGGAACGTGGAGTCCTCACCGGAGAGCTCGTCGAGCTCGAAGCGGCAGGGGATCTGGATATTCTGCAGGTAGTAGCGGCAGTCCGCGTAAAGATCGAACCGCCTCTGGTCTTCTTCTACGCCCTCGCCGTCGAGCCACTCGTCGGCCTGGGAGATGAGCCCTTCGACCGCGGCCTTTAGCTCCGAAGCGGGCGTCTCTTCTGCCGTGCGCAGGTACGTCTCGGGGAACTCGTTCTGGGTGTCCGAGGAGAGGAAACCGAAGGCGCTCATCACGCCGGGGGTCGGCGGCACGACGACCGGGCGCGAGCGGATGAGCCTGCCGAGGGCGCAGGCGTGCATCGGGCCCGCCCCGCCGAACGCCACCAGCCCGAACCCGCGCGGGTCGTGGCCCCGCTCGACGCTGACGACCCTGAGGGCCGCGTGCATGTTCTCGTTGACGATCTCGAGTACCGCCTCCGCCGCCTCCTCCACTCCCATGTTCAGGGGCTCCGCGACCGTCTGCACGGCCTTGCGGGCTGCCTTCTCGTCCAGTTCCAGCGTGCCGCCAAGGGCCACAC
>CAXTDD010000393.1:0-3681 GCA_964242955.1 uncultured Rubrobacteraceae bacterium
CTCTAAGGCCTCCAGGTCTTCCCTGGCGGTGGATGCCGCGCGGACCAGGTTGCCGGCCGCCCCGGGGTGGAGTTCCTCCAGGACGGGCAGTACCTCCAGGCGGACGCGGTTGCGGGCGTACTTGCCCGAGAGGTTGGTGGGGTCCGTGCGGTAGGCCTGATCCAGGTCCGAGAGGTAACCGAGCACCTCGGCCCGCGTGCGCCCGATCAGGGGCCGGACCAGATCGTCGCGCACGGGAGGAATCCCCGCCAAACCACGCAGCCCCGCGCCCCTGGCGAGGTTCAGCAGCACGGTCTCGGCCACGTCGTCTGCCGTGTGCCCGGTCGCCACAACGCCCAACCCGAGCCGGCGGGCCGCCTCACCCGCCAATCTGTAACGCGCGTCGCGCGCCCGTTCCTGCAAGTTCGAAGTCTCGGACAAGTCCGGTGTCGCCACCTCGCAGGCAACGCCAAGGCCCCCGCAGAGTTCGCGCACAAACCTGGCGTCCTCCCCGGACTCGTCCCCGCGCAGGCCATGATCCACGTGCAACACGGCCGGCTCCCCCCCGAGCGCGACGACCGCCCGCAACAGGGCGACCGAGTCGGGCCCGCCGGAGACCAGGACCAGCGGGCGCCGCAAGTCCATGCCGTAGCGCTCCACCGTCCACCGCACGCTCTCTACGAAGTGATGGGGATGTCGCGATGCCATGCGGCTATTTTAGCCGTTGGCCTTTAGCTATTAGCCTTTAGCAAGTTGTTTCGAGATGGTGTTCCTCGCCCGACCCTTCCACGCAGAAGCGCCGCCGGTGGCGATCTGAGCCCCGGCGGCGCTATAACACAAAAAGCTAACAGCTAAAGGCTAATAGCTAACAGCGCGGTCCGCGAAGCGGACCGCTAGGCGCGCTGCTCCTGGCGCTGGGCCATGTCCTCGGTCTGCTGCTGCTCTTCGAGCCTCGGCCGCTCCTCGGGCACCTGCACGTCGTTGACGGTGATGTTGACCTCGGTAACGCGCAGGCCCGTCAGGCTCTCCACCTTGTTGATGACGTTGCGGCGGGCCGCTTCGGTTAGCTGCGGGATAGACTGGCCGTACTCGATAGCCATCGTCAGGTCTACCGCGGCCTCCTCCTGGCCGACCTCCACGCTGACGCCCTTGGCCGCGTTGCCGCCGGGGGCGCTACCGGTCACGCTCGACAAGAAGCCGCCGACAGCCGCGCTCGCGCCGCCGCCCATCTGGACCTTCTCGATCTCCTGGGCGGCGATGCCCGCGATCTGGGACACCACCGCGTCGTTGATCTTGGTGGTCCCCTTCTCGCTCTGCAAAGGGCTCGACTGCTGGCTGCTACTGCTCTGCTCGGTCATGCTCCATCCCTTCCCATTCTCGTCGGAATGCCATCGTACACGATTATCAGCACTGCTACCCTACCTTGTCCCTTCCTAAACTTGGCCGAACATCCCGACGAACCGGGATAACCACCGGCAAACATCGTTGCGATGGGCCGCCGTTTCGCGCACCGCGACGACAAACGGGCCCGCCATGACCGGCCGGCCGTGGCGCCTGCAGCGTCAGGCGGGTAGAGTGATCCCACAAAGACACCGCCGGGCCCGCCGGAGGGCCGGGTGTCCGGGCGAACATCGGGAGGACGCGTGGACCAGGAAGATCTGCTCGCGGGGGTCTCTTCCGGGACCGTCGACGCCGGGGGCCTGCGAACCCACTTTCTCCAGGCCGGCCCGGAGGACGGTGCGCCGGTGATCTTCGTCCACGGCAACGCCTCTAGCGGTCGTTTCTTGGAGGAGACCCTCGCGGCCCTGCCGGGCTACCGGGGTCTCGCGCCCGACCTGCGCGGGTTCGGCGGCTCGGAGACGAAACCGCTCGACGCCACCCGCGGGGTCGCGGACTTCTCCGACGACCTCTTCTCCTTCGTGCGGGCGCTCGGCCTCGGCGGACGCCCCGTTCACCTGGTGGGCTGGTCGGCGGGCGGAACGGTCGCGATGCGCTACGCCATGGATCACCCCGACGCGCTGGCCTCGCTCACCCTGGTCAATCCCATGAGCCCGTACGGCTTCGGCGGTACCAAAGACGACTCCGGAACGCCCTGCTGGCCCGACTTCGCCGGTTCCGGCGGCGGCACGGCAAACCCCGAGTTCGTCGGCCGCCTCGCGGCGAACGACAGGACCGACTCCGACCCGAACTCCCCGAGAAACGTAATGAACAACTTCTACTTCGCCCCGCCCTTCAGGGCCTCCCCCAAACGCGAAGAGGTCTTCCTCTCCTCCATGCTCTCCACGCAGACCGGCGAGGATAACTACCCCGGCGACATGACCATCTCCGAGAACTGGCCCGGCGTGGCGCCCGGCGAGCGGGGCATGAACAACGCGATCTCCCCCAAGTACTGCGACGTCTCCGGCTTTGCCCGCATCGAGCCCAGGCCACGCGTGCTCTGGGTCCGGGGTTCGGCGGACGCGATAGTCTCCGACGTCTCCCTCCTGGACTTCGGAACTTTAGGCGGGATGGACGTGGTGCCGGGTTGGCCCGGCGGGGACGTCTTCCCCTCTCAGCCTATGGTCTCCCAGACGAGGGCCGTGCTCGAAGGCTACGCAGCCTCCGGCGGCTCCTACCGCGAAGAGGTGCTGGAAGGCTGCGGCCACACCCCGCACGTCGAGCGGCCGGACGAGTTCCGGCGGCTCCTCTTCGGCTTCATCGAGGGTTCGCGTTGATCGTCACCAGTTATCCGCAGCCCGTCGTTAGTGGCCCGCGGCCTGCCAGGCCTGTATCGCGTCTATCGGGTAGACGAGCATGAGGACGTTCAGCAGCAGTCCGTCCCGGATCCAGACCGCCAGGACGGCCTCCACCACCAAGAACACGGCCAGCGCCCGGCGAAACCCGAGGCGACGGGCCAGCAAGAACCCCAGCCCGCAGGCCAGGACGTCCCCCGCCGAGTTCACCACCGTGTCCCCGTAGTAGCCGAACGCGGCCGTCCCCTCACGGTAGCGCCGGATCACGAACTCCGAGTTCTCCACCACCTCCCACAGAACCTCGACGGAGATCGCCAGCCCCAGCCGCCAATCCGGCGATAGCCGCGGCGCCACCAACGCCAGCAGCCCGCAGAGCACGAACCCGTGGAGCACGTGCGTGAAGCTGGCCGGATCGAACAGATGCTGGGAAGTGTTCGGCCCCCAATAGTCGCCCGACCACGGTAGGACGTAGTCGCAGGAGCACCGCCACAGCCGGCCCTGGCTGCGAAGCTGGTACACGCCGCCGGCCAGCACCGCGGCCATCGCGAGCCACGGCAGCGTCCTCTTCATTCGGCCCCGAAGCATACGTCATTCTGAATGCCAAGAGACTTCCGCCCGGAAACAACGCACCCCGGACCGGATACCCCCCGATCCCGGTCTCGGCGATGCCCTCCATCCACGGCGGCCAGGGCTACCTGGGCGACACCAGCATCGCCGCCCCGTTCAGCCGCCGGAAGAGGTGGCCCAACTCCGGTGGGACGACCAGGAGTTCGACCAGGAGGTGGTGCCGTCGGGGGCGCTGGTTCTGTTGTAGGCGCTGGAGTACGCGGAGGCTTCCGCCTTGCGTTGTCCTTTGCCCAGGACGGCTTTCGAGCGCGCCGAGGTCGCCGTTCTCGCCCTGCCCCTCTCGTCGACGTAGGCCGCGGCGCGGGCGGAGGCGCTGCTGCCGGGGGTTGCGGCGGCCGTGGCG
>CAXTDD010000394.1:0-3678 GCA_964242955.1 uncultured Rubrobacteraceae bacterium
GACAGAGCCACCGGCCCCAACACCGCCAGCGCCACCCCGACCTTCGCCCTCGCCCCCATCTTCTCCACGTCGAGCCCGAAGAAGTCCGGGCGGTGCCGCTTGCCGAACCCCGCCCCCCGCACCACCATCGACCTGCCGCACATGCGCCTCTCCTTCCGTCGCCGTCTCTTTATGTCAATCTCGACATATGCTACTCTAAGGGCTGCTAGGCTATATGTCAAGAGTGACATACAAGAAAATCGGAGGAATGATGACGACGCTTGGGTACGCGGTTTTGGGGTTGTTGGCGCGGGAGGGTTTGAGCGGGTACGACGTCACGCAGAGGATGAAGGGTAGGGTCGGGTTCTTCTGGGGGGCTGGGCACAGCCAGATCTACCCGGAGCTCGCGCGTCTTGAGGAGGGTGGCTTCGTGACGCACAAAGTCGTGTTGCAGAAGGAGCGGCCGGATAAGAAGGTCTACGAGATCACGGCCTCGGGCCTGGAGGCGCTCAGGGAGTGGGCGACGCAGCCGCCGCCGCGCAAGCCGACGAAGGACGAGTTGACCCTCAAGGCGTACTCCGTCTGGCTCGCGGACGGGGAGAAGGCCGGGCGACTTTTCCGGGAGGAGTGGCGCCGCCACGTAGAACAACTCGCCCAGTACGAGGAGATAAGGGCCTGGATGGAGCGCGAGTGGACCGACGACCTGGCCCGTCCGAACTCGCCGCGCTTCGCCTCCTACGCGACCTTGCGCCGCGGCATCTTCTACGAGAGAAGCGAAGCGGAGTGGTGCCGCTGGCTGGCCGGCGCCGTCGCTCCCGAGAACAGCGCCGACCGGGCCTGACGCCCGGCCGCGCCGTCTGCGGAGATAGTCCCCGAGCCTACGAGCCCTTCTTCGGGCCGGGTTTCGACAGGGCGCCCAGGCCGGCGAAGACCAGCCCGACGACGTTCAAGACGTTCCGGGCGGCGTGCAGGCGGTCCCAGCGTTCCCTGAGCTCCCGGAACTCCTCCAACGACGCCTCCTCCGTCGGCAGCTCCTCGATGCGCGTGTTGATCGGCAGGTTCCTCGTCAGGGTGATGCCGAGCATCGCGGCGAAGCACATTAGGCCGGCGAGGGTGAAGCGGAAAGCGGGGGAGCCCGGCCTGCGCTGTAAGACCAAAACGGGGAGGAACGAGGCGATGGTCGAGCTCATGTAGAACGGCATGACCCTGCCGTACCGCCGGTAGATCCCCTGCTCCGCCTCCATCCGGGCCATAGGAGATATCCGGCCCAAAGCCGGGTAGATCGCCACGAACCCGCTGAACTCGTTGCCCGTCAACATCCCCGTCAGCAGCAGGTTCACCAGCCGCGCCACCCTCAAGAACCGTCCCATCACTGCCTCCTCAACCTCCATGAACCGTTCGTCAGTCCATATGTAAATCCAGACATACACAGAGTAGACCACCCCGGGTTATATGTCAATACAGACATAAAGAGATAGTAGGGGCTGAGACGCGCAGCCTTGCCTGGCCGTTAGAATCCCGTCGCGAGCAAAGCTTGGAGGAGTATTGGAGTTACGCAGGTACCGGCCGGAGGACCGGGGGGATCTCGCCCGTCTCGGGACGATGGCTTTTGGCGAGACCATCCCGGAGTGGGAGGGGTACTTCGACCCCGGGAAGAACGTCCGCCTCGATCTGGAAGGCGTACACGTCGTCGAGGATGACGGGCAGGTGCGGGCGAGTGCTACGGTGCTGCCGATGGAGGTCTTTGTGGACGGGGAGCCGGCGGCGATGGGCGGGGTGGCGGCCGTCATGGTGCATCCGGCCTACAGGCGGCGGGGGTATGCGGGGGACCTCATGCGCGCCGCGCTGAGAGACATGCGGGACCGGGGCGTGCACCTCTCGCTGCTCTCGCCCTTCGCCCACGCCTTCTACCGGACCTTCGGCTACGAGCTCGCCACAGAGGCCATCGAGTACACGCTAAAACCGATCGACCTTCCCACCGATCCCGGCCAGAGCAAGCTGCGGGCGTACCGGGAGGAGGACCTGACCGCCATGTTGGCGCTCCACGAAGCCGAGGCGCGGGGACACCAGCTCTGCGCGCTCCGGAGCGGAGCGTATTGGCGCAAGACGCTGGCCCGGAAAGGCATCGAAGCCGCCGTCTACGACGTTGGGGGCGACGTTGGTGGGTACCTGATCTACAAGATGTCCGGCTACCAGGAGGGCCGCGAGCCCGGACGGCGCCTCGAAGTCCAGGAGCTGGTGGCCGCATCACCGGCGGCCCGGCGCGGCCTCACCTCCTTCCTCGCCGCCCTCGACCCCGACGCCTTCGACATCAGGCACTGGACCAGCCCCGGCGACCCGCTCCACCCGTACCTCCGAAGCTCCTACGTTAAAGCCAAAGTGGAGCCGGACCAGATGCTCCGCCTCGTAGACGTAGAAGGCGCGCTTCGCCTGCTCGACAGGGAAGCCGGCCCCATCGTCCTCGAAGTCGCCGACGACACCATCCCCCAAAACGCCGACCAGTACACCTTCGGGAATGGTGAGGTCGCGCGGGGAGCGGAGGCCGGGCACCGGGTCTCGCTCGACGTGCGCCAGTTAGCCCAACTCTACGCCGGCTACCTCCCGGCCAGCCAACTAGCCCGCCACGGCCTCGTCGAGGCCAGTTCGCCAGGCGCCCTGGATCTACTGGAAGAGCTCTTCCCGGTAGGCGACCCGTGGCTGTTCGCGCCGGATCATTTCTAGTAGAGGCATCAGGTTTCAGGCATCAGGCAACAGGTTCCGGCGCGTGAACGGTCTTCTTCGTCGGGCGACGGCCGCCTCCAGCGCCGCGGTTGTAAACTGTCGGAAGCGGCCGGCGAGATGCTCCGTCCAAGAAAACCTGAAGCCTGCAACCTGATACCTACAAAGAGGAGGCAACGTGAACACTACGGGAACCGTCGGCTACGCGGCGATGTTCGAGCAGTTCCATCCCACGGACCTCTTGAAGTGGTGCAAGACGGCGGAGGACTCAGGTTTCTCTTCCGTGATGGCCTCGGACCACTTTCACCCGTGGACGCCGGAGCAGGGCGAGAGCGCCTTCGTGTGGAGCTGGATGGGCGCCTTGGGCGCCACGACATCTTTACGCTTCGGGACCGGCGTCACGCCGCCCGGGTTCCGCTACCATCCGGCGATCATCGCCCAGGCCGCCGCGACGCTCGAAGCGATGTACCCCGGTCGCTTCTGGCTCGGCCTCGGCGCGGGCGAGGCGCTCAACGAGCACGTCGTCGGCGAGTACTGGCCCGAGGCGCCGACCCGGCTGCGCATCCTGATGGAGTCCATCGAGGTTATCCGGAGGCTCTTCAGCGGCAAGGTCGTGAAGTACGCCGGGGATCACGTAAAGTTGGAGAGCGCGAGGCTGTATACGATGCCCGAGACGCCGCCCCCGATCTACGTTGCGACCGCCGGACCGATCCAGAGCCGCAGGACCGGCGAGTTTTGCGACGGGATCATCACGGTGGGCGCCGCTGACGAGAAGATAAAGATGCTGATGGAGAAGTTCGAGGAGGGGGCTAGGCGGGCGGACAAGGACCCGTCGACGATGCCGCGCATGATCCAGCTCCACGTCTCCTGGGCCGACGGCCAGGAAGCGGCCGAAGCGCAGGCCGTCAAAGAGTGGCCCAACGGCGGGATGCCCTTCCCCAAGGCCGACATCCGCAACCCCGAGGACTTCGCCGCGATGGC
>CAXTDD010000395.1:0-3677 GCA_964242955.1 uncultured Rubrobacteraceae bacterium
GAGTACGCCCGAGACCTCACGCACTATGTCCCCGGCCCGCACCTTGCCGGAGACCTCGGGGTGCAGGTTGGCTACCAGGACGGCCTTGCCGTCGAGGGCGGCGGCGAGTACCACGGCCGACGGGCCGCCGAGGCGGTTCTTTACGTCGTCGGAGATCTGGCGCAAGCCCTTCACGTCCGCGGCCACCACCTGCCCCGTGACGACCCTGGCCCCGTCCACCTGCTCCGCTTTAGGGCCTCCTCCCTGGCCGCCTCATGCCCCTGGCGCGCCGCCCGGCGCAGGGCGTCCACGGCGCCTGGGACCTCTTCGACCGGCACGCGCAGGCCGCCGGCGATGGCCTCCATCTTCTCCGCCGTCTCGGTGAGGTAGAAGAGCGCCTCGCGGCCGGTGACGACCTCTATGCGGTAGAGGTCCGCGCCGTGTTTTCTGTTGGAGACGACCTTGAAGGCGCCGACCTCGGCGGTGCCGCGGACGTGGGTGCCGCCGCAGAGTTCGCGGGAGAAGCCGTCCACCTCGACAACGCGCACGAGGTCACCGTACTTCTCGCCGAAGAGCATCATGGCGCCGAGCTCGCGGGCCTCGTCCAGGGTCGTAGTGAAGTAGCGGACCGGCTGGTTCTCCGTGATCTTGAGCAGGCACTGCTCCTGCACGCGCCTGACCTGCTCCTCGGAGACCTTCCCACCGTGGCGGTAGTCGAAGCGCAGCCGGTCGGGGCCGACGTAGCTGCCAGCCTGGACGACGTCCGGCCCGAGCTCGGCCCGCAAGGCCCAGTGCAGGACGTGGGTGGCGGTGTGGTTGGCCTCGATCTGCTGCCGCCGCACGCGGTTTATGGAGGCGGTCACGGCGTCCCCGACGGCGAACCCGTCGCGCTCGACCCTGGCACGGAGAACCTGGTAACCGCCGGCCGGGACCACGTCGAAGACCTCCAACTGGCCGTTTTCGGAGGTGATCCAACCCTCGTCCGCCACCTGCCCGCCGCCCGTCGCGTAGAACGGGTTCTCCGCAAGCACGACGGAGACCTCGCCGGGCGTCTCGGGCGAGTCCTCGAAGGCGACGATCCTGGTCTCCACCTGCTCCCGCTCGTACCCGACGAACCGGCTCTTGAGGCTCTGCCCGCCGAACGCTGCGACAACCCGGTCGTAGCCCCTGGCAGCGTCCCTGGCACGGCTCCTCTGGGCGTCCATCGACGCCTCGTAGCCGGCCTCGTCCAGCGAGACGCCCCGCTCGGCGAGGATCTCGCGCGTAACCTCGACGGGAAAACCGTAGGTGTCGTGCAGCGTGAAGGCCACGCCGCCGGGGAAGTTGCCGCCTTCGAGACGCGAGAGCTCGGATTCGAGGAGCTCCTTGCCGGACTCGTAGATCTCCACGAACCTGGCCGCCTCGTCGGTCACGATGCGGCGGATGTCCTCCCTGGCCGCGCGCAACTCCTCGTAGAAGTCGCCCATGTAGTCCACGACGCCCAAAGTTACCTCCGCGAGCTGCCCGGGGGTCAGGCCCAGGCGGGAGTAGGCCTGAAGGGCGGACCGTCGTATCATGCGTCGCAGGACGTATTCCCGGCGCTGGTTGCCCGGCCTGACGCCGTCGGCGATCAAGAACGCGATTCCACGGGTATGGTCCGCAACGATGCGAAGGGCGCGGTCGGTGGCCTCCGAGTCGCCGATGGAGACGCCGCCGAACTCCCGGATCTTCTCCAAAGCCGGGGCGTAGAGGTCCGTGTCGTAGACGTACCGCACGCCCTGCACGACGGCCGTGGTCCGCTCCAGGCCGAGGCCGGTGTCTATGCCGGTCTTGGCGAGGGGGACGAGGGTGCCGTCCTTGCGCTGCTCGTACTGGTTGAAGACCAGGTTCCAGATCTCCAGGAAACGAGGATCGCCCTCGTCCCCACCGGGCCCGTACTTCGGGTCGGAGAGGGGGTCGCCGAGGCCGTACTCCTCGCCGTAGTCGTAGTAGATCTCCGAGCACGGGCCGCAGGGGCCGGACTCGCCGGGAGGTCCCCACCAGTTCTCGCTCTTGGGGAGGCCGAAGATCTTCTCTTCGGGGACGCCCACGGACTTCCAGAATTCTTTGGCCTCGACGTCTTCGGGCGCGTCCTCGTCGCCCTCGAAGATCGTGATCCAGAGCCGTTCGGGCGCCAGGCCGAGCTCGACGGTGAGGAACTCCCAGGCGTACTCGACGGCCTCTTTCTTGAAGTAGTCCCCGAAGGAGAAGTTGCCCATCATCTCGAAGAAGGTCAGGTGGTGGCGGTCGCCGACCTCCTCGATGTCCTGGGTGCGGAAGCATTTCTGGGCGCTCGTGGCGCGGGAGGACGGGGGCTTGTCCTCGCCGGTGAAGAAGGTGATGAACTGTTGCATCCCGGCGGTGGTCAGGAGGACCGTGGGGTCGTTGTACGGGATCAGGGACGAGCTCGGGTAGAACCTGTGTCCTCTTTGCCCGAAGAAGTCCAGGAACCGGCGTCTGATCTCGTAGCTCTTCATGGGCTCCATCCCTAGTGTCCGTTCTCCATCTCGTCGAGCTCCTCGCGCAGGTCCTGCAAGGCCCTCCGCAAGAGGCGCGAGACGTGCATCTGGCTGACGCCTATGCGGTTGGCGATCTCGGTCTGCGTCTTGCCCTCGTTGAAGCGGAGCTTGAGGATCTGCTGCTGCTGCCCCTTGAGACCGTCTATGGCCCGCTGGAGCAGTATCCTGTCCTCGAGCCCGTCGATGGGCGAATTGTCGTCGGCCTGCAGGTCCATGATCGTGTCACCCTCCCGCTCGTCGGGGCTCACGGGGGCATCGAGGCTCGCCGTGTTGTAGGCCCGCCCGAGGGTGAGGGCTTCCGCGACGCTCTCCATGTCGGCATCGAGGACGTCGGCGAGCTCGCGGATCGTGGGCGACCGGCCGCTCTTGACGGTCTGGTCGCGTATGGCCTCCTTGGCCGACTGGCGCAGCTCCTGCAGGCCGCGCGGCACGCGCATCGCCCATCCTTTATCGCGGAAGTAGCGCTTGATCTCCCCGAGTATGTTGGGCGTGGCGTAGGTGGAGAACTCGATCCTGCGGTCCACGTCGAAGCGGTCGACGGCCTTGATGAGCCCTACGGAGGCCACTTGAACCAGGTCGTCCACGGGCTCTCCGCGCCCGGCGAACTTGCGGGCGAGGAACTCGGCCAGGGGCAACTGCTCCTGGATGACCTTCTCGCGCGCCGCCCGGTCCCCAAGCTTGTGGTACCGCGTGAGCAGGCGCCTGGTGCGCGCCTTGTCCGGCCGCCGGTAACGACGGCTCACGACACCAGCTCTACCACGGTGCGCCATCGGTCCTCGTCCCCGGTCGTCTCCTCGACCTCGGCCACGACCCCGTCCTCGGCCAGGGCGAAGCGGAAGCGCGTGGGGACGTCGTCCGCGTGGAAGTCCTCGAGCAGGCCAACCGCCTCGTCCAGCCCGGCAACGCCAACCCTAGCCCGCGCAGCCATGCCGGCCAAAACCAGCCCGACGCACGAGCGCAGCTCGCCGTCAGGGGGAAGGGTCAGATAGGCGTATTCCTGGGCGCGGTCGGGGGTCAAGCGTGCGTCCTCCTAATTTGTGGGCTGCTTCAGGCGTCTCGGCCGGCGGGCGTCTCGTCGACCGGCGCCGCGGGCGTGTCCGGGGCCGCCGGCGGCCCCGCAGCAGCCCGCTCGGGCTCGGGCTCGACGCGGGCGACGCGGCC
>CAXTDD010000396.1:0-3669 GCA_964242955.1 uncultured Rubrobacteraceae bacterium
CGGTCGTCGCAGCACGCCTCCTTTGGAGGCTTTCAGCACGCTCCAGCCTTCGGCCTCCGCTCTCAGCACGCTTCGGCCTTGCGGCTTCGCTCTCAGCACGCAGCCTGACGGCTGCTTTCAGCTTAGTACGGATGGGGGAGCCACGCTGCCACGCCAACCGCATCCGCCCGCCAACCGACACGTTGCCGCGAGAACCACGCGACCACGGAGGTTGTGGCTGAGAGCGACCGTAGGGAGCGTGCTGGTACGGTGGCTAGCCACCGTACCTATAGAATCCGCGGCCCGTCTTGCGGCCCAAGTCGCCGGAACGCACCAGGTTCCGAAGCGTCTGCGGGGGGTCGTAGTAGGGGTCGCCGGTGGCTTCGTGTACCTGGGCGGTTACGTCGAGGGCCACGTCGAGGCCTATGAAGTCACCGAGCTCGAAGGGGCCTATGGGGAAGCCGAGGCCTTCTCTTACGAGGAGGTCTATGTCTTCTTTGGGGGCTGCCTCTCTTTCTAGGAGGCGGCAGGCTTCGAGAAGCATGGGGATCAGGAAACGGTTGGCGACGAAGCCGGGGATGTCGCCGTCCACGACCACGGGCTTTTTGCCGAGGGACTCGATCAGATTCTTTGCCCGTTCGACGGTTTCGTCGCTGGTCAGGGAGCCGCGGGGGATCTCGACGGCCTCCCGGACGGGCGGCGGGGTGAAGAAGTGCGTGCCGCAAACCTTTTCGGGACGGCCGGTGGCCGAGGCGAGGTCGGTTATGGGGATGGAGGAGGTGTTGGTGAAGATGGGCGCGCCGGGCGGGAGCAGGCCGTCCAGGGCGGCCAGGGCTTCTTTTTTGGGTCCTACCTTCTCGACGATGGCCTCTATGGCGGCGTCGGCGTCGGCCAGGTCGTCGGTGTTGGTGGTCCAGTGGATGCGGGCGTAGTGGGCTTCGGCCTCGTCCTCGGAGAAGGCGCCCCTGCGGGCGAAGAGATCCATGCCCTCGCGGACGTAGACCTGGGCCCTCTCCAGGGCTTCGACCGAGGCGTCGCAGGCGACAACGGCGTAGCCCGACTGGGCCGCCAGTTGGACGATGCCGGCGCCCATCGTGCCGGTGCCGAGGACGGCGAGCTTCTTTATGGGCTCCATCAGACGTTTCCGGTGCGGGAGAGGTCTTCGGCGTGGAGGATGAGGGTTCGGACGCGATCGCCGAAGGTGGCGAAGCGTTCGTCCCGGGTCTGGCCGTTCTTCCAGCGCGCGTAGATCTGCTGCAGGATGCCGGCCAGCTTGAAGTAGCCGAAGACCACGTACCAGTGCATCTCCGAGAGGTCCCGGTCGCTCGCCTCCGCGTAGCGGTCTATGAGCTCCCGCCTCGTCATGAAGCCCGGCGTGGCCGTGACGGTGGGCATGACCTCCCTCAGATATTCGGGATCGCCGGGTTCCACCCAGTAGGAGAGTGAGACGGCCAGGTCGAAGAGGGGGTCGCCGACGGTTGCCATCTCCCAATCGAGGACGGCGCGGACGCTCGTCAGGTCGCCGGGGTCGAGCACGAGGTTGTTGAGCTTGTAGTCGTTGTGTATGACGGTCGGGGGCGGGCTCTGGGGGACGTTCTTCGCCAGCCAGTCGGTCAGCGGGGCCACTTCTTCTATGTCGTCGGTTCTGGCTTTGTCGTAGCGGGAGATCCAACCCCGCGTCTGACGCTCCAGGAACCCCTCAGGCCTGCCGAGGTCGCCGAGCCCCGCCTCCTCCGGGTCCACGGCGTGCAACCCGACGAGCGTGTCGGCGACGGCGCGCGAGATGCCCTTACAGAGCTCTTCGTCCGGATCGATGTCTTCCGGGAACGAGTCGTCGAGCACGACGCCGGTCCTCCTCTCCATCACGTAGAACGGGGCCCCGATCAACGCCTCGTCGTCCGTGAAGAAGTAGGGCTTCGGGGCGAGCGGGAAGGCCGCGTTCAGCTTCGAGAGGATGCCGGACTCCCGTCCCATGTCGTGCGCCTTCGGGGGGATGGGCCCGAGCGGCGGACGGCGCAGCACGCCCTCCCAATCTCCTATCCGCAGCAGGTACGTCAGGTTCGAGGCGCCGGAGGGAAACTGCTCGACCTCCAGGTCTCCTCTCGGCAAGTCGTCTATCTCCCCACGCAGGACGCGCTCGACCGTCCCCGCGTCGAAACCTTCGCCCCTTCGCACCTCTATCGTGTCGGACACGGGCTCCTCCCTTTGGTCGTCGCTTCGCGGCTCTGGCACGCTACGCCCTAAGGGCTCCGCTTGTCAGCACGCTCCGGCTTCGCCTTCGCTCTCAGCACGCTTCAGCCTTCGGCTTCCGCTTTCAGCATTTCAGCTATTCATGTTTTTCGCTGACCGGCTGAAGTGCTGACTAGCTGACCAGCTTTGACCTCCGGTACCAGTTCGCTCGCGCCGACGTCGGCTACGAAGTCGAAGGCGTCCACGCGGTCGTTCTCGAAGAACCAGCGGCCCTCGCGGCCCTGCTTCAGTGCGCCCGGCATGTCCTCTTTGTGCCGTCGCATGAAGTCCAGGGCGAGCCAGGCGCCGTCGTTGAGGCGCCAGTCGTTCGAGTCCATGCGGGACATTATGGTGGCCGCGCCGAGGAAGTCCTCGACGGTGAAGCGGCCGGCGGAGCCCGCGCAGACGAGGTAGACGGAGTCTGTTCCCGACCGTTCCAGCTCGCGCGCAACGGCGGGGGCGTTGCGGAGGCAGCCGAGGAGGACTCTGTCGGCGGGGGCGGCGTCGGCGATGGCGCGGGTACCGTTGGTGGTCACGAAGATCACGTCCCTGTCCCGGACGACCTCGGGCGCGTACTCTTCGGGGAACGGGCCATGGTCGTAGCCGTCTATGCGGGCCGCGTTCTGCTCGCCGCCGCGCAGGACGTTCTCGGGGCCGAGCCTCTCGCGCACGCGGTCGGCCTCCTCCAGGCTTTCGACCGGGTAGACGCCGCGGGCGCCGTTCTCCAGGATGGTGAGCAGGGTGGTAGTCGCCATGACCACGTCCAGGACCACGGCCGTCGCGCCAGCGAGCCTCTCCGGCACGATCTCTTGCCGCGTCATCAGCACCCGCAGCCTCTTCAATCGTTGGTCCTCCGCGCCTTCCCGCCCCCACGTCCCGAAACGGCACTATCTTACAGAAGCGCCGCGGGGGTCGCAGGCTGGATGGGTGGAACCGAAACCCTCGGGCCTCGCCAGGGTGCGTCCTGACATCGGGCGGTCTAGAATACGGCCCTGCACGCGCGGAGCTCTCGAAGCGGCGGATCGGAGTAACGGTGGACGATGTGGAGAGGCGCGAAGAGAAAAACCCGGAGCGCGACGACGGCAGCCCGTACCTCTTTCTCGCCCTGGGGATAGGCCTGATCGTGGCGACCGTCATGATCATCTCGACGACCGGGGAGGCCGTGACGGGCTTTCCCTTCGTCCTGGGTGCAGCGGCCCTCATCGGCATAGGCCTCTCAAAGGCGCGGCGCCGGCCGCGCACCGCCGTTACTCCGGTGGACAGAGAACGCGAACTCCTCTCCGCGATCCGGGACAACGGCGGCAGCATCACCCCCGCCGAAGCCGCGATGGAGACCTCCCTCACCGTGCGCGAGGCCGACGCGATGCTCTCCGAGCTCGCGACCGGCGGCCATCTGGCCGTCGAGAGCCACGATGGTGTCCTCTCCTACGCCCTCCCCGCCCGTCGCGACCGCGAGCTCGG
>CAXTDD010000397.1:0-3658 GCA_964242955.1 uncultured Rubrobacteraceae bacterium
CTCTACGACGGCATCGCGAAGCGGTCGCCGCGCATCCGGCACACGCTGGTGCGCGACGAGCGGAGCGCTGCCTACGCCGCCGACGCCTACGCCCGGCTCACGGGCAAGCCCGGCGTGTGCGACGTGACCGTCGGGCCCGGCACGACGAAGCTGACCGACGGCTTCGTCGAGTCGTTGAACGCCTCGGTGCCGGTGGTAGCGATCGTCGGGGAGCTGCCGAGCGACTGGGAGCCCTTGCGGGACAAGGGCGTGGCCTCCCAGGGCTTCGACCAGATCGGTTTCCTCCAGAGCATCACAAAAGCGACGTGGACGGCCGCGAGCCAGCGGTCGCTGCCACAGTTGATCCGCTCGGCGTTCCGGACGGCGACCTCGGGGCGTCCGGGCCCCGTCGCGCTCGTCGTCCCGCACGACGTCATGGACGCCGAGTGGGACGGGGACGAGACGGTTCTAGAGATAGACGACCGCCACACGCGCGCGCCGGCCTACCGGCCCGTCGCCTCCCCTGACACCATCGAAGAGGCGACGGACCTCCTGGACAGAGTCCGCAGGCCCGTGATAGTGGCCGGCGGCGGCGTGCTCGGCTCCCGCGCCACCGAAGAGCTGACGCGTCTCGTCGAGAGCATAGACGCCGCGGTCGTCACGAGCTTCACGGGCAAGGGTTCGGTCGCCGAGACGGGGCCGCACTCGGGCGGGGTCCTCAACCCGCTCGCGGGGCCCACGGCCAACCGGGTCGTCAAGGCCGCGGACATGGTCTTCTGGTGCGGCAGCAAGGTCAGCCAGAACACCAGCGTCAACTGGACGATACCCGCGCCCGAGCAGGCGACCATCCACCTGGACATAGACCCCGCCGAGGCCGGCCGCACCTTCCGCCCGACCGTCGCGCTCAACGGCGACGTGAAGGGCACGCTCCAAGCCCTGCTGGACCGCATCGAGCCGCGAGAGCGCCCGGACTGGCTGGACGAGGTCGGAAACATCAAGGAGGAAGAGGCGCAGCCCCGCCGCGACGAGGAGGACTCCGACGCGGTGCCGCTCGCCCCGCAGCGCGTGATGCGCGAGCTCAATGCGAGGCTCGCCGCGGACGACGTCGTCATCAGCGACGCCAGCTTCTCGGCGGGTTGGATCTCGGCCTACCTCACCGCCAAAGAAGCGGGCCGTAACTGGATCTTCGCCAGGGGCCAGGGGGGCCTGGGCTACTCGGTCCCCGCCGCTTTAGGCGCCGCCGCCGTGCGCCCCGAGAACCGCGTCGTGACCATCAGCGGCGACGGGGGCTTCTACTACGCCATCGGGGAGCTCGCCACGCAGGCCCAGAACCGTATGAAGATTATAAACGTGGTGCTAAACAACGGCACTTTGGGCTGGTTGCAGATGTGGGAGGAGATCTTCTACTCGGGCTTGCGCCAGTCGGTCGACCTGGAGACGCAGGAGAGCCAGCCTAACTTCGCCGCCGCCGGGACGGCGATGGGCTGCACGGGCATCCGGGTCGAGCGCCCCGAGGAACTCGGTGAGGCCCTCGACCGCGCGTTCGCCGCCGAAGGTCCCGTGGTCCTGGAGGTACGCATCGACCCCAGGGCGACCCCGCTGCACAGCTTCCGGCGCCGCCTCGCCGAAGGCGAAGAAGGCAAGACCTTCGACCGGCCCGGCACCGCCTACGAGCTGCGCCCCTGGAGCAGGTCGGCCGAGGCTTCCGCCCTCGAAGAGGAGGTGGTCGCGGAGTAGAAGCCCCACCAAATCAGAGCGATCTATCCGTAAAGACCCGAACCTTCGGGTCGCCACCAGGGGTGGTGGAGGAGAGGGAAAGGACGGATGCGTGATGGAAGCCGGTAAATCTGTGGTGGTCACCGTTGATGCGGGCTCCGGGAGCTGTCGGGCGCTGGCGTGGGATGGGAACGGGCAAATGCTCGGGCTCTCGCAGCAGGAGTGGAACTACAAGGCCTCAGAGTACCCGGGCGGGATGGACTTCGACACCGGGGACGGCTGGCGGCGGGCGACGGAGTGTATCAAAAACGCGCTCTCCCAGGCCGGCGCCGGACCCGACGACGTCAAGGCCGTCACGGCCACCAGCATGAGGGAAGGTTTCGTCGTCTACGACGAGGGCGGGCAGGAGATCTGGGCCGTCCCCAACGCCGACGCCCGCGCCCAGAAGGAGGCCAGGGAACTCATACAGGAGGGGCTCGCGGAGCCGATCTACCGTCGCGGCGGCGACTGGACCTCCATCGCCGCCTCGGCGAGGCTGCGCTGGATCGAGGCGAACGCCCCCGAGATCTGGGAGCGGGCTAGCCACATGACGATGCTCGGCGACTGGGTGCTGCAGAAGCTCTCCGGCGAGTACGTCACCGACCCGTCGCTCGGCTCCTCTTCCGGCCTCTTCGACCTCCAGACGCGCGATTGGTCCAGGGAGACGGCCGAGGAGTTGGGTATCTCCCACCTCCTGCCGCGCGTCGCCGAGTCGGGCGTCGTGGTCGGGGCGGTGAGCAAGAAGGCCGCGCAGGAGACGGGCCTCAAGGAGGGGACCCCGGTGGTCGCCGGTGGGGCCGACACCCAGCTCGGCCTCCTCGGGGGCGGGGTCGTCGAGGCCAACCAGTTCGGCGTCGTCGGGGGGACCTTCTGGCTCACGGCCGGCATCGCCGACAGCGCCCTGATCGACCCCGGCATCCGGCTCAGGACCCTCTGCCACGTGGTCCCCGACCGCTGGATGATCGAGGGTGTGGGCTTCGTGCACGGCCTCTCCACCCGCTACGTCCGCGACGGCCTCCTGCGGGCCGCCAACCCGGAGATCTCCACCGAGACCGGCTACGACAGGCTCGACGAGCTGGCCGTGCAGTGCCCGCCGGGCTCCAACGGCGTCTCCTACTTCGCCTCCAACGTCATGAACGCTAAGTCCTGGAAGCACGCCCCGCCGTCCATCGTGGGCCTCAGCCCCTTCGCCATAGCCGAGACCGGCCTCGGGGCCGTCTTCCGCGCCGTGATGGAGGAGGGCGCCTACGGCGCGCGCGGGCACATGGAGATCCTGCAGGAGGTCTACGGCCGCGAGGTGGACGAGATCACCTTCGTCGGCGGACCCTCGCGCAGCCCCGTCTGGTCCCAGATCCTCTCCGACGTGCTGGGCGCGCGGGTGCGGGTGCCCAACGTCCTTGAGGCTACCTGTCTCGGCGCCGCGCTCTGCGCCCTCGTGGGCGCCGGCGAGTACTCGTACCTCTCGGAAGCGGCGGACGCCATGGTCGACACCGCCAGCGAGTACGAGCCGGACCAGAGCAACACCGAAGCCTACGACGAGCTCTACCCGCGCTGGCGCTCCCTCAACGACCACATGATCGCCGCCGCCGACAAAGGCCTCGCGCCGCACATGTGGACGGGTGCCGGCGCCGGAGGCCAGGAGCTGGACGAGACGGAGGCCGCAAGCGAGGTGCCAGGATAGAGGCCGATAACCCCACGGCGCACCGAACCCGATCCCGGATGACCAGGCGCCACGGTCCTTAGCCGGAGACCACCTCACAAGGCGAAGGTTCACAACAGAAGAGTTTCGGTCCTCCCGCAGAACTACGCCCCCAAATACCGAGCCTGGAAAAAGGGTCGCGCAATACGCGCCCCACCCCGTAGAGACGTCCCGCCGGGGCGTCTACCGCCCCCCCCGCCGGCCACCGTGTCCGAAGCAGCGGCG
>CAXTDD010000398.1:0-3658 GCA_964242955.1 uncultured Rubrobacteraceae bacterium
ACGGGCCGACGGGCAAGGTGCAGCTCGCGTGGCTGGAGCAGTACACCAAGTTCGCGTCGCTGGCGCGTCGCGGCTAGGTGCCTTCGGGGTTCGACTACTCCCTCGACTACAAGAACCTCGACCTGCGCGCGGAGCCGCACCTGTATCGGGTGGGAAAGGGCGAGCAGGGGGTGCTGCTCGTGCAGCCTTACAAGGGCGAGATCCTGCCCCACTGGCGCTTCAAGACGGAGGAGGTAGCGCGTGCGTCTTCGGGAGAGATCTACGCGATGTTCCTCTCCTACAAAGAACAGGACGATTTTGTCGGCATGGACATGGCGCGCAAGTTCTTGCAGATGGGCTACACGCGTGCCAGACGCTACGCCAACCACCGCTCGGGCAAGAAGTACGACGATGCGGGCAACGTGCGTCCCCAGGAGGCCGACGCCCTCTACGGCGAGAAGGCCCGCGCGGCCCGCGTCTTCTACGAAAAGTACGTCGAGGCCCGTGAAGATCCACACTACAAACGGCGCCGCAAGGAGTGGACTGAGAAGTACGGGTAAGCGGTGCGCCCGGAGACAGGCCCCTAACGGATCGGCGCCCCCATCGCGTGGTACCCGCCGTCGACGTGTATGAGCTCCCCGGTGGTGGCCGGCCACCAGTCCGAAAGGAGGCTGACGACGGCGCGGCCGACGGGCTCGGGGTTGGTGGTCTCCCAGCCTAGAGGAGCCTGCCGGCCCCACTCGCCCTCTATCTCCTCAAAGCCGCTGATGCCCTTGGCGGCGAGGGTCTTTACGGGGCCCGCGGAGACGAGGTTCACGCGGATGCCCTTCTCGCCGAGGTCGCGGGCCAGGTAGCGGGAGGTGGACTCGAAGGCCGCCTTGGCGACGCCCATCCAGTCGTAGGCGGGCCAGGCGACGCGGGCGTCGAAGTCCAGGCCGACGATGGAGGCGCCGGGCTTCATGAGGTCCGAGAGCCCTACGGCGAGCGCCTTGAGCGAGAAGGCCGAGGTCTGGATGGCGGTGGCGACCGAGGGCCATTCGGCGGTCAGGAAGTTGCCGCCCAGGGCGTCTTCGGGGGCGAAAGCGATGGCGTGGACGATGCCGTGGACCTCGCCCCAGCGTTCCTTGAGGTCTTGTGCCACCGCCTCTATGTCCTCGGGCTTGTTGACGTCGAGCTCCAGGATGGGGGGCGTGGGGTCGAGGCGTCTCGCGGTGCGTTCGGTCAGGCTGCGGGCCCGGCCGAAGCTGCTGAGCACGACCTCCGCGCCCTGTTCGGCGGCCAGCCGCGCCGCCGAGTAGGCTATGGAGCGGCGGTCCAGAACGCCGGTAACCAGCACCTTCTTGCCTTCGAGCAGTCCAGACATCTCGCCTCCCGGGCCACGTTCTCCACAGAGTCCGGCACAGTCTAGGGAAAGAGCGGGCGGCTTTCAGCCTTTGTAGCTGTTAGCTATTAGCCTTTAGCAGTTAGCAGAATCTGCCGGACGAAACTGCTCTCGCCCGCGCGACCATGCGAAGGGAAGGACGAGACTCCTGCGCCGCGGAGTTCGTCGGCGGACCAAGAAGCTAAAAGCCAAGAGCAGAGGCCGCAAGGCCGTAGCGGGCTAACGGCCAAAAGCTAAAAGCTCTACTCGTTCGTCTCTTCGCGGGCGCGCTGTTGCTCGTAGGAGGACTCTACGCGGGCCTCCCAGGCGAGCAGGTCTTCGCGGAGGGCTTCTATCTTCTTCTCGTTCTGGTCTTCGATCAGGTTCCTGCGCTCTTTGGGGTCTCTGGAGAGGTCGTGGTATTCCTCGCCCCGGTTCCCGTACGAGTAGATGTACTTCTGGTCCCCGTCGATGCTGGCCAGGCACGTGCGCTCGTGGTAGCAGCTCGCCACCAGCTTCCGGTCTTCCGGCACGGAGAGGATCGAGTGGCCCGGGTAGTCGCCGCCCTCGACCTTGTAGCCGAGCGCGTCCGCCACCGTCGGCAAGACGTCCAGCTCGTTGACGTTCTCTTCCACGCGGCGGGGTTCGGGGTTTTGGGGGTCGTGGACGAGGAGCGGTATGCGCAGGCCCTCCTCGTAGATGGTGTTGTCGTGTTGCCTGAGGCCGTGCTCGCCGAAGCCCTCGCCGTGGTCGCCCAGGATCACGAAGACCGTGTCCTCGTACAGACCGAGGTCCTTGTACTGCTCGAAGAGCTTCTTGAGGAACATGTCCTGGTAGCGCAGGGTGTTCAGGTACCTGTTGAGTTCGGGATCGGACGCGTACTCCTTCGTACCGTACCGGGCCGGGACCTCGTAGTTGTGGTGGCCCGTGACGGTCAGGTAGCTCGCCATGAAAGGCCCGTCGTCGCCGTTCTCCTCCAGCCAGTCGCGGCTGGGCTTCAGCATGATCTCGTCCTCGTAACCGAAGTAGTTGACCGTCTGGTAGCCCGTCTTGTCCATGCCTTCGATGGCCTGGAAATGCCCGTACCCGAAGTTCCGCACGAGCTCGGGCCGCCGCTCGAAGGTCTTCGTCGCAGACTGGAAGAAGGCCGTCTTGTAGCCTTGCTCTTCCAGCAACTCCGGGAGGCACCGGGCGGGTATGACCCCGGGCTCCGACTCCGTCTTCTGCGTGTCGAGCGGGGGCGGCACCCCGCAAGTAGTCGCCACCAGCGCCTTGGAGGTGTGGGGGACCACCGCGTAGGCCCGCCGGGCCATCAGGCTCTCCTTGGAGAGCTCGTCCAGAAACGGCGTCGTGGCGATGTCCTCGTTGTAGGGCGTGGTCGATTCGGCGCGGGTGGACTCCAGAAAGACCATCACGACGTTGCGCTTCCCGGTCTGTGGCGTCGCCGCTAGGCTGGTGTTGGTGGGGAGCGACTCGGGCGAGACCGTGGCCTCGACCTCGGTGGAGGCGACCTCGTTGACGACCATATTGGCCAGGGGGTCCCGGGCGAAGGCGTTGCCGGCGTTGGTCACGCTCGGCACCACGGAGAGGCAGAAGAGCAGGAGCGCGGCCAGGCCGATGGTGAGCGGCGCGCGGCCGGTCTGACCGTCGTCGTTTCCGAGGGGGCGCCAGGTGCCGGCCAGCAGGCGGGTAAGGATAGCGGGGCCGGCCAGAGCGTAGAAGATGACGACCGAGGCCAGGGCCCAGTGTAGAAGCGTCGTCTCCGAGCCTATGGCGCCCTGGATCTCCCCGAGCGACGAGACCGAGACGAGCACGAAGCTCAAGTCGAGCGTCGAGCCCGTGGACGTGTAGAAGAAGTGGGCGCTGGTCGTGAGCACCACCCCGACCACGACCGTGAGGTGGAACAGCAGCATCACCAACCGGCGCGGCAGGCCGCCCCTCACGACGGCGAAGATGCCGACCCAGAGTGCTGCGAACCCGAGGTTGAAGAGCAGGTCGGAGCGCACCTGGTCGAGGAAGCCCAGAGGCCCCGGCGGGTCCGGGCGGGTGACGATGCGCACGACCTTCAGGGTGAGGTTGTAGAGAAAGACGGGCACGAGGAGGCTCGCGAGGTAGATCCAATCCCCCCGCGTCAAGAGATTCTTGAGGCGCTTCACCACGCCCACCGTGGTCCGCTCGGTCGTCGCAAATGCGCCGGAGTTTAACAAACTTTTCACAAAGCTCCGCCCTGAACAGATCTCGCCCGCGCGCCGATCCCCGCCCGGAGAACCTCGTGATTGACCGGGGGCGCGGCGGGTAATATTGTACGGTCAGTATGGG
>CAXTDD010000399.1:0-3657 GCA_964242955.1 uncultured Rubrobacteraceae bacterium
CGCCACGCTCACGAAGCGGGTGGCGGAGCTCCTGGCGCGGCAGGACGAGCTCGCCGGCCTCTCCTACGACGCCGAGGCGCACGGGGAGAAGAAGCAAGAGAAGGACCGCCTGGAGCGGGCGCTGGGCCGGGTCGAGGAGCTGGAGCGGCGGCTCGAAGCGCGGCCCGAAGTGGAGGAGGCGCTGTCCGAAGCGCGCGTCCGCGTGGAGGAGGCCGGTAAAGCGGCGGACAAGTTGCGGGGTGAGGTCTCGACGCTCGGCTTCGACGAGGCCGCCTACGAGGCCGCGTCGGAGAAGGTATCGGCGGCGGAGGTTCGCGTCTCGGATCTCAGGGACTCCCGCGAGGGGCTCGGCGGCGACTGGAAGGATGCCGACCACCGCATCGAGCGGGCCAAAACGGAACTCAAGCGCCTGGACGACGACCGCAAGCTCGCCAACGAGAAGGCCGCCGCCGCGGCCCGAATGGACGAGATGGACGTCCTCTTCACCGAGTTCTTCCGCTCCCTCACGGCCAGGGCGCGGCCGATGCTCGAGGCCGAGGCCTCGGGCCTCGTGCGCGAGCTCACCGACAGCCGCTACGAGAGCATGGAGTTCGACGACAACTACCGCGTCAGGCTGCTCGACCGCTTCGACGACTCGTACGCTATCGAGCGCTTCTCCGGCGGCGAGGCCGACGTGGCGAGCCTCTCCGCGCGCGTCGCCCTCTCAAGGCTCGTCGCCGCCCGCGGCGGGAACACGCTAGGGTTCCTCGTCCTTGACGAGGTCTTCGGCAGCCTGGACGCCGGTAGGCGTAACAACGTGCTGTTGGCTCTGGAGCGGCTCAAGCGCTCGTTCGGCCAGATCTTCGTGATCTCCCACGTCGGCGAGGTGCAGGACTCGGCCCTCGTAGACGAGGTCTGGATGATCGAGGAAGACGAGGGCGGCAAGAGCCTCATCCGGCGCGTGGATACCTCTGCGAACGGGGCGCCTGGAGCGCTGCTGGAGGCCGGGGCACTAACGGCCGAAGACGGAGGATAAACGGGAGGCCCGTGGTTTGCGCCGCGGGCCTCCGGTGGGTACGTGAGAAGGGTCTAGCGCCTGGCGCCTATGATGAAACCCCTGATGGAGTTCGAGTTCGCCTCGGCGTAGACGCCCGGAAAGCCGCGGGCCCCGCAGCCAGCGCCGAAGCTGGTGATCCCGATCTGGAACGGCCCGTTCCCGGTCCGGACGAAGATAGGCCCACCCGAGTCGCCCTGGCAGGTGTCCTTGCCCTCCCGGCCCGCCGCGAGCATGACCCTAGGGGTGTACGACCTGCCGTAGACGCTCTTCGCCCTGGCGTCGGAGGCGACGGGCACCTGCGCCTCGCGCATCCGGTCCGGGTAGCTCGGGGGTCTGTCGTTGCTCGGGGACTGTTTAACCGTGCTGCCCCAGCCGGCGATCGTCGCCGATCGCCCCGGCTTCTCCAAGGCGTTGGAGTCCGTAGCCGGTATCTTGATCGGCGCGATCCCCGCGACCGGGCTGCTCAACGTGAGGACGGCGGCATCGTTCTTGCGGTTCCGGTTCCCGCCGTAGCGCGGGTGGACCTTCACGGCCGAGACCCTGCTCGACTGCCCCTGCCGCTCCTTTCTGAGGTCCGTGATCCCAACGGTCACCCGCAACTCTCGCCGGCTTACGCCCGTCTCCTTTATGCAGTGGGCGGCGGTGAGCACGGAATCGCTGTCGATCAGGGTGCCCCCGCAGAACTGCTGCTGATAGACAGAACCGCCGTTGCTCACGTTGCGGATCGCCGCCACAAACTTGTACTTGCCGTCGGGCACGGCGGTCCCGCCGACGATGTTGGGCTGGATCTCCGGCTCGCCAGTGGCCTCGGGCTCGCTGCCGGATTGGTCTCCAGGCTCTACCTCGGCGGCAAAGACCGGCACGGCCACCCCGACGCTCAGCAGCGCCGCAAAGATCAGAACCAACAAATAACGCGTGCGGGAACGCAAGGCGTTCCCCGTGTCCGACCCACTCCTGAACCTCAAACCAATCCCCCTCATCGACCCTCCAACGAAATGCGTGCGCCCGGGAATGGGCGCCGGGGACGTCTTCCAGCTCGCGGACCCGCCTCCCACTCCACGCGGCATCTTACTACAGGGCACTCCCGGGGCGAAAGAGGGGAGTTCGGACACGAACACCCTCCTGACGGTACGCGAGCGAGTCCCCGCCATAGGCGGGAGAGGCTCGCGGCCGTCCGCGAGGTGCGAGAAGAACGCGAAACGGGACCGGCAGTGAACCGCCGGTCCCGAAGATCAAGCGAAGTACGGCTAGCGGCTGGCCACGTCGAAGGTGAAGGGCCGGATCTGGCCGGAGCTCGCCTCGGCGTAGTCGCCGGGGAAGCCGCGTGCCCCGCAACCTTTGCCGAAGCTGGTGGTAATGGACACGACTCTTTTCAGAGATCACCCTGGTTCCCAGGGCTTTGGGCCAGAGAGCGGCCCCGGCGTTGTCAGGCCGGGCGTTCCTCGCGGTCCGGTCCCCGTCCGTTTCCCCGCGAAGAAGGGTGCGACGAGAGCGCGTCGACGAGGCGCCTGGCGTCGTCGAAGCCGAGGTCCGTCACCTCCAGGGCCGAACCGCCGGTCCCCGACGCGACCTCGGTCCCGAAGGTGGCGAGCCGGACGCGGCGCTGGAAGGGGCTCTGGAGGACGCTGCAAGACTGGAGCCTGCGCCTGGACGCAATCGTCGTCACGCGGCCGAGGTTGCGGGAGCGGACCACCAGGCGGTCCCCTTCAAGCGCCCATCCTGCGGCCCGAAAACGAAGCCAACCGTAGATGGCGGAGGGGACTATCAGCCCGACCGCCAGAAACCCGTAGGTGACGTCGAGGACGAAGAACGGTACCAGCGCGCCGACCGCAGCGAGGACCAGGGCCGAGACGCAGGCCCGGAAGACGTAGCGGCGCAGGGCCCGGCGCGGGAGGGGGGTCAGGGGCGGCGCGACGGCGAACTCCGGGGCGGCCTCGCGCAGGAACGCCTGCACCTCTTTATAGGGCAACAGGGGGAACATCACGGCCGAGACGCCGGCGTCCTCGCCGTAGCCGGCGCTCTCGACGCGCAGGGAGGCCAGGCCGAAGGGCTGGCGCAGGACGCCCTCGGAGACCCTGACCGCCTGGATGCGGGCGAGCGGAATCGTCGCCTCGCGCCGCTCCAGAAGCCCGCGCTTGATGTACAGAAAGTCCCCCTCTCGCGAGAGCGTGAAGCCGAAGTGGGCCAGCACCGTGCCCGCGATGGCGAGCAGCCACGCCACGAGTGCTATCGCGGGGACGAGGATCAGGACGACCACCACGGCGTTCGGCGCCAGCGAGTTGACGAGGTCCCGGAAAAACGCCTCGGAGAAGAAATTATCGAAGACCTGGGAGCCGACGGCCAGCAGCGAGAGGGCCACCCCGATCTGGCCGCTCGTCGCGCCCGCGATCAGGAGGTCCCTCATAGAGAGCCGCCGCAGGACCTCGGGCCCGGACGCTTCTTCGGTATCCACCGGCTCCCTGCGCGAGCCCTCGATCTCGCGCCGCAGCGCCTCCGTGGCCCCGCGGGCCAGTGCCGGAAGCGAGGCGTCCGGCTCGCCCGAACCGCCGCCCGCTGTCTCCACGCGGACCTCGTAGACGCCGAAGACCCGCTGGACCAGCCCCTGCACCGTGTCCACGGAC
>CAXTDD010000400.1:0-3654 GCA_964242955.1 uncultured Rubrobacteraceae bacterium
CCAGGGTCGTCAAGACGCTCAACACATGCAACACTTCGGTGCAGACGAACCCGTCGGTGGTCCCGCCCAGCAGCGTTTTCCTCTCCGGCGACGAGGAAGCCGCCAGGACCGAGGCCGCGGGCCTGCTGCAAGACCTGGGATGGTCCGAGGGCTCGATAGTGGACCTGGGCGGCCTCTCGACCGCGAAGGGACCCGAGCACTACTTCCTTGTGTTCGCCACCATCCTGCAAGCACTCGGTACGCCGACGTTCAACATCCACCTCATCCATTAACCGAACCCGCGGCGGTCCAGGATGCTCCGAGCGCACAGCCGGTTGCGACAGGGGTGGCTCCGATGGTGCGACCGGAGCGCCGTCGGAGCCGGTTCCTCGGTCTAGAAAGACCGGGGCCACGGCTTGACTCGCGTCGCGTGCAACCCGCACATCGACCAGCACCGGCTCCGGGAGCGACGTGCGGACCGTGGATCGGTATCCAGGCAACGCAGAAAGGCGGGCACGATATGCAGAAAGACAGGATCGTGGTCATCACGGGCGCCGCGGGTGGCGTCGGTTCCGAACTCGTCGACCGCTTCCTGACGAACGGCGACACCGTCATCGCGACGGACACCACGCAAGACACCCTCGATAGGTGGCGCGGCAGGTGGAACGCGAACGCGAAACTCGTTACCGCCGCGGCCGACATCTCGGATGAGGAGGACTGCGACGGGCTGGCCGATATCGCCCGCGAGGCGGCGGGCCGGGTCGACGTGCTGGTCAACTGCGCCGGGTACTTCCCCTTCCGCCCGTTCGAGGAGATGTCGGCCGGCGAATGGCGGCGCGTCATAGACATCAACCTGACCGGCACCTTCCTCATGACCCACGCCATGCTCCCCCTGATGAAGGGGCGCGGCTGGGGGCGCATCGTCAGCTTCGGATCGGGCTCCATCTTTCGGGGGGTCGAGGGCCAGGCGCATTACGTGGCCGCAAAGGCCGGCGTGATCGGGCTCACCCGTTCCCTCGCCCGTGAAGTCGGCGGCTACGGGATCACCGCCAACGTCGTGACCCCCGGCGTTACGGTCACGAAGGCGGTGCGGGACAGCTTCGCGCCCGAGATGATCGAAGCGCAGCGCAACGCGCGTGCGCTCCAGCGGGACGAGCAACCGGGGGATCTCGTCGGGGCGGTGTTCTTCCTCGCTTCGCCGAACGCGGACTTCATCACCGGACAGATCATCAACATCGACGGCGGAAACTTCATGCACTGACGCGGGTGGCGGCCCGATAAGTGACCCCGACGAGCAAGGTCGTCGGCGACCTCGCCCTGTACCTGCTCTCCGCCGGGATCGACCCGGCCGACCTCGAGGAAGATCCGTCCTCCTACGACCTCCCCGACGGCGTCCTCGGGTTCCTGCGGGGCGACCTCGGCCCCCCACCTGGCGGCTGGCCCGAGCCGTTTCGCTCCCTCGTCCTGGCCGGGCGCGGCGGGCCTCCCGCCAACGACGGGCTGTCCGCGGAAGACCTGCGCGCGCTCGGAGGCCCCGACCGGCGGGGGGTGCTCGACCGCCTGCTGTTTCCAGGCCCGACTGGGGAGCAGTCGGCGGCCAAGGAGAGGTACGGGGACGTGTCCGTCCTCCCGACGAAGGCGTTCCTGTACGGGCTGGAGATCGGCGAGGAGCTCGCGGTGGACCTCGAACCCGGGGTGCGGATCTACGTTCGGCTCGAGGCCGTGACCCAACCGGACGAGCGCGGCGCGCGGACGTTGCTCGTCACGCTCAACGGGCAGAGCCGTCCGGTGGACGCGCAGGACCGATCCGTGGAGCCGGAGGTTTCGGCGCGCGAAAGGGCCGACCCCGGCGAGCGCGGCCACGTCGCGGCCCCCATGAGCGGGGTCGCGACGCTCTCCGTCGGCGAGGGCGAGGAGGTCGAGGCCGGCCAGCAGATAGCGACCATAGAGGCCATGAAGATGGAGAGCGCGGTCCAGGCGCCGTTCGGGGGCGCCGTTCGAAGGACCGCGATCCCCACGGGCACGAACGTCGAGCCCGGGGACTTGCTAGTCGTGCTGGAAGAGGGGATCGAGTAACCCGCTCGATGCCGCGCCCACCGCCTCCGATGCGGTTGGATCCCAAGGCTCACCGACCTTCCGATCTCGTCGGCTTGCCCGAATAGGAACGAACCGCCCCCGCGTGCGGCAAGTCGCATTCGCTCGCGGTGAGCCTGCCAGACAGACTCGTAAGGGGAATACCTTTCCGGCGCGGGTTTCGGCCCAAACCGTAGCCACAGGAGGCCCCAACGTGCACGATGACTCCCGAACACTCGTAACGGGAGAGAATCGGGGGTCGAATGGCGGAGGCGGAGGCACGAAAACTGAGGGTCATCGAGGGTGCCAAGGTGGGTCCGTGGGACCTCGTGGCGGAGTACCTGGCGACGCTCGGCGGGCGGTCCGCCTCGACGGTCGACGCCTACGAAACGATACTGCGCCAGCTCGCCGCGTGGGTCGCCGAGAGGCCGGGCGGCGCCTCGGGCTTCCGCCCGGAGCTCCTGACGCGGACGGCGGTGGAGGGGTTCCTCTCGGGGTTTGGGGCCCGCGGGCACGGCGCGAGCCACCGGGCGAAAGCCAAGAGCGCGATCTCGGGGTTCTGCGTCTGGCTCGTCGAGGAGAAGGGCCTCTTGCGCCGCAACCCGACGCCCGGGGCAAAGGTGCCGGCGATGCAGGTCCCGGCCCCGAGATGACCCTCGCCCGACCAGCGCTACGTGCTGAAGAACCTCGTCGAGAAGGAAGCGAGCGCGAGGACCGCGGCGATCTTCGCCCTCGGCCTCGGATATCCTCGGCAAGCTCGCCAACTACCCGCGCCAGAACAGGCTGGCGGAGGCCCTGAGGGAGATCGGCAAGATAGAGAGGACCCTCTTCACGCTACGCTGGCTCCGGGACCCCGACCTGAGGAGGCGCGTCACTGCCGGCTTGAACAAGGGAGAGGCGAGGAACGCGCTTGCGAGGGCGGTCTTCTTCAACCGCCTCGGAGAGTCGCGCGACCGGTCCTACGAGGACCAGACGAACCGAGCCGGCGGGCTCGCCCTCATCACCACGGCCATCGCGCTCTGGAACGCGGCCCACCTCCCGGCGGCGGTGGCCGAGCTAAGGAAGCGGGGCGAGGAGATACCCGACGAGCACCTCGGACACTTATCCCCGCTCGGGTGGGAGCACATCACGCTGACCGGCACCTACCGCTGGGATCTCGCGGCGACGTCCACGCTCGAAAAGCTCCAGCATGACCCGCGGTAGCCCCGAGCGCCTCGGCGTCTCTTTTCCGTTCGGTTCAGCCACGCCGTTTTGAAGCTTGCTACCGCACAGAATCCCCGGAATGGTGCCTACGAGCGGAGAACGAAGACTGCTAGCCGGGAACCTGGGATGCAGCACACCGTCCCTGACAAGTACGACGCTTTCCCCCCCACCACGAACACGGACCGGCCGACCCACGAGCCCGTCGCGGACACTCTGGGTTTGTCCTCAGAGCTGTCGATGGCGCGGCGCTGCAATCAGGCCGACGGAGGCAGTAGACGGGTCATGCCGGACACTGGGAGGTGATCGTAGCGTATGCGCGGCGGTTTGGGTGCGGTCGGATCGGGGTACTTTTTGTCGCTTGCGCGTTGAGATATTGACACGAATTACGGAGGAGTAGGA
>CAXTDD010000401.1:0-3653 GCA_964242955.1 uncultured Rubrobacteraceae bacterium
TGACCGCCTCGATGGTCAGGGCCACCACGATCTGGTTGGCCGCCTTCACCACCTGGCCGGTCCCACTCCCCCCGACGTGGGTGACCGTCTTGCCCATGACCTCGAAGAGGGGAAGGGCGCGACCGAAGTCCTCCTCCGAGCCCCCGACCATAATGGATAACGTCCCCTCGATGGCCCCGACATCGCCGCCGGAGACCGGGGCGTCGAGCATGGAGGCTCCCTCCTCTTCGGCCTTCGCGGCGAGCTCCTCGGTCACCACGGGGGAGATGGTGCTCATGTCCACGATGAGGGCGCCTTCTTTGACGCCTTCTAGCACGCCATCTGGTCCGGCCAGGACCTCCTCGACCTGCGGGGAGTTGGGGAGCATCGTTATTGTGATGTCTGACTGTTCGGCGACCTCCCTCGGGCTTTCGGCGACGGAGGCGTTGTCCCCGGCCAGCTCCTCGGCCTTCTCGCGGGTGCGGTTGTAGAGAACGAGCTCGTGGCCCGCCTCGATGAGGTTCTTTGCCATCGGCCTGCCCATGATACCGAGTCCTATAAAGCCCACCTTGTCGGCCACGGCCCTCCCTCCGACTTCTCTGTCTCTACAACTTTAGATCGGCCGCCGCGCCTCCGGCGGCGCGCAGCTCTTTGGGGATCCAGCCGAGGCTCTCCCCGGTGGTCTCCGTCGTCGGGTTGTACTCCAGGCCGACGTATCCATCGTAGCCTAGCCTTTCGAGCTCCGCGAAGACGTAAGGGTAGTGGATCTCCCCCGTCCCGGGCTCCCCGCGATCCGGCGAGTCCGCCACCTGGATATGTCCCACGTGGTCGAAGTGCTCCCGCAGGTTCGCGACCAGGTTCCCCTCCATCCGCTGCATGTGGTAGAAGTCGTGCTGTATCTGAACGTTGGGGCGCTCCACTCCCTCCACGAACTCCACCGCCTGCGCCGTCGTACTCAGCAGGTAAGGCCCGTTCTCGAAGGTGTTGACAGCTTCGACTACCACCCCGATGCCGTGTTCGGCGGCCTGATCCGCCGCGAACCGCATGTTCTCGCGGGCCAGCGATAGTTGCTCATCCCGCCCCGTACCCCCGATCTCGTGCCCGGCCAGGGCGTTCAGCCTGCGACAGCCCAGAGCCCGGGCGAACTCCAGCGCCACCGGCACGTTCTCGCGGAACTGCTCCTGCCGCCCCGGGTCGCTGACCAGGCCCCGGTCCCCATTTGGCATGTCCCCCGCATCGAAGTTGAAGAGCGCCACCTCCAGGCCCGCGTCCTTCACGGCCTGCGCGCCCTCGCCGAGGTCGGCCGCGTGGCCCGGCCACCAGAACTCCACGGCCGAGAAACCGGCCCCGGCCGCCCGACCGAAGCGTTCCAGCAAAGGGACTTCCTTGAACAAGATAGACAGGTTCGCAGAGAACCTCACCCTCGCTCCTCTCCTGATCCTCGCCTCCCCTTCCCCGATACCTTTAGCATAGCCGTAAGGGCCGGTAAAGTTTGCATTCCGTATCGTGAAAACACGGCGTCACGCGGGGTCGAGTGCGTCGGAGAGGGCGGCCGAGATCCTTTTGAGGTGGGGCACCAGGGAGTCCATGCGCCTCTGGTCGAGGCGGCTGGTGGGTCCCGAGACGCTCATGGCGGCGAAGATGTTGCCGTCGGGGCCGAAGACGGGGGCGGCGAGGCAGCGGACGCCTTCCTCCTGTTCCTCGTAGTCGGCGGCGTAGCCGTCTTTGCGGATGCGCTGGAGCTCGGCGCGGAGTTGGGGAAGTTCGGTGATGGTGCTCACCGTCCGGCGGGAGAGGCCCGAGCGGCCGAGGATGAACTCGATCAGGCGCGGCGGCTGGTAGGCGAGAAGCACCTTGCCGGTCCCCGTCGCGTGTAGCGGCACCCGGTTGCCGGGATCCGTGAACATCCGCAAGGTGCGCTTGGCCGGGAAAGCCTGCTCTATATACAACGTCGAGCCGTCTTCGAGGACGGCCAGGTTCGCCGTCTCCTGGCTCGCATCGACGAGCTCTTCGAGGAAGGGCAGCGCCAGCGGCCCGATGCGTTCCCTGGCCGTGATCGCCATCGTCAAAGCCCGCAAGCCCAGGCCGTAGCGCCGCGTCCTCTGGTTCCTCCGCACGTAGCCCCGCGCGACGAGCGTCCCAAGCAGACGATGCGCCGTCCCCGCCGAAAGCCCCGTTGCGGACCCGATCTCGCTGACCCCGAACTCCTGCTCTGAACTGCCCAGAAACTCCAGGATGTCCAGCGTCCGCCCCACCGACTGAACCCCCGGCTCCCGACCCTCCACCTTCTCCTCCACCCTCTCCTCCCCTCGTCATCTCGTTTTCGTATTGTGGAAAAGTATGTTGCCCCACGCAAGTGTCGTGCGGCACAATCGGGGAAAGCCGCCGGCCGCGGGGAGGCCGGCGCGGAGCGAGGAGGACTCTGCCGATGCCCGTTATGGACGTTATGGACGCGGTGGTCAAGGTGATGGAGGACGAGGGCGTCGAGGTGGCCTTCGGGGTGCCGGGGGCGGCCATCCTGCCTTTGTACAAGGCGATGAGCAGGTCGGAGCAGATCCGGCACTACTCGGTCAGGCACGAGGAGGGCGGGACCCACGCGGCGGACGGCTACACGCGGGTAACCGGAAAGGTCGGGATCAACATCGGGACCAGCGGCCCCGCGGGGACGAACATGATCACAGGCCTCTACACCTGCCAGGCCGACTCGATACCGCAGATCTGCATAACGGGCCAGGCCCCCACGGACGTTTTGCACAAGGAGGCCTTCCAGGCGGTGGACATCGTGGAGATCGCCAAGCCCGTAACGAAGTGGGCGGTGCAGGTGAAAGAGCCGGCCCAGCTCGTGTGGACGTTCAGGGAGGCGTTCAGGATCGCACGCGAGGGCAGGCCCGGCCCCGTCCTCATAGACCTGCCGCTAGACGTGCAGACCTCGGGCCTTGAGGTGGACTTCGACCCCAGCCGCGGCGGGCCGCTAGACTTCGAGAGGCCCGCGCCGCGGCTGAACGCCGTCAGGCAGGCCGTAGAGATGATCCTCGCGGCCGAAAAGCCCGTCCTGATGCCGGGCGGGGGCGCGATCCTGGCCGATGCCTCGGAGGAGCTGATAGCGCTCGCCGAGTACCTGCAGGTCCCCGTGAGCCCGACGTACATGGGCAAGGGCATCATCCCCGAAGACCACCCGCTGCACATGGGGACCGTCGGCCTGCAGACCCAGCAACGGTACGCTAACGCGCTCTTCCTCGAGAGCGACCTCGTGGTGGGCATCGGGAACAGGTGGGCCGAGCGCCACACCGGCGACCTCGACGTGTACCGCGGCGACAGGAAGTTCGTACACGTGGACGTGGACGCGCGCCAGGTCGGGCGCGTCTTCCCGCCGGACCTGGCCGTCGTCTCCGACGCCAAGCTCGCGCTGGAAGCCATGCTCGAAGTCGCCCGAACCATGACGAGCAAGCGGGAGCCGGGCCCCTGGGTGGAGCGGGTGGACGAGTTGCGTTCGACGCTCCTGCGCAAGACCGACTTCGACGACTCGCCGGTAAAGCCGCAACGCGCATTCCAGGAGATGAACGACTTCTTCGATGAGGACACCACTTTCGTGACCGCCATCGGGCTGTACCAGATCTTCTCCGGACAGTTCCAGAAGACCTACAAGCCCCGCCACTACCTCTGCTGCGGCCAGG
>CAXTDD010000402.1:0-3647 GCA_964242955.1 uncultured Rubrobacteraceae bacterium
GCGCCGTAGCCGCGCTTGAGCACCCGCAGCAAGGGGGATTCCCGGCGCTGGTGATCCCCTGAGAGGAGGACGAGGCACAGGGCGGGCGTGACGGTAAGCGCGACCACCATCGAGATGAGCACCGCCAGCCCGTACGAGAGCACGAGCGGCTGGAAGAACGAGCCGGAGAGGCCCTCCAGGAAAAAGACGGGCACGATGGCGACCACGTTGATAAGCGTCGCGTAGGTGATGGCCGTGCGCACCTCGACCGACGCCTCCAGCACGACGGAGAACGTGGACCTCTCGCCGCCCTCCTCCCGATGCTGGCGCAGGCGCCGCACGATGTTCTCGACGTCGATGATCGCGTCGTCCACGACGACCCCGATGGCGACCACGAGACCTGCCAGGATCATCACGTTGATCGTGGTGTCCCGCAGGTCCAGGACCAGCAACGCGGCCACCAGCGACAGCGGGATCGCGATCAGGCTGATAAACGCGGTGCGCCACTCGAAGAGGAAGGCGATGAGGACCAGGGTTACGAGCAGTACGCCGAGCAGCAGCGCCGTCGTGAGGTTGTCTATGGCCGTCTCGATAAAGGTGGCCGGGCGGAAGATGGTCGTGTCGACCTCGATGCCGGGCAGGCCCGGCTTCATCTCGTCGATGGCCTCCTCGACGCCCCGCGTGACCTCCACGGTGTTGGTATCGGGGAACTTCTGGACGATGAGCATGAGCCCCGGACCGTCGTTGATGACGGCGTCGCCGATGAGCGGCTGGTGGCCCTCCTCGACGTTCGCCACGTCGTCGAGGCGCAAGGCTTCGCCGTTTCCGCCCTCTATCGGGATGTTGGCGAGGTCGTCGGGCTGGACGATGGGCAGGACGTTGCGCACGTCGAGCCTCTGGCCTTCCGTCTCGACGAAGCCGCCGGTACCCACGACGGCGCCCTCCGAGTACATCAGGAGCCCGGCGTCCAGGGCGTCGGCCGTCCCGTTCATGACCGATTCCAGTGGGACGCCGTGCTCGGCGAGTTTTTCGGGATCGACCTTTACGTGTTGTTGCTGCAGGCGTTCGCCGTAGATGTTTACTTGCGCCACGCCGGGCACGCGCAGGAGGCGTTGGCGAATCTCCCAGTAGGAGATGGTGGACATCTCGATCAGGTTCAGCTCGTCCGAGGTGAGCCCGATCTTCATGATCCTGCTCGTCGCCGAGAGCGGCGGCATCATCGAGGGCGGGCTCGCCCAGGTCGGCAGCGTGGGCGTGGCCGCCGTCAGGCGCTCCTGCACCAACTGCCGCGCGTGGTAAAGGTCGGTCCCCCGCGCGAAGATGAGCTCTACGGAGGAGAGGTCGGCCACGGATTTGGAGCGCATCTCGTCGAGGCCCTCAATGCCGTTTAGTTGCTCCTCCAGCGGGATCGTGATCAGCTCCTCGACCTGTTGGGAGGAGTTGCCGACGGCGATGGTCTGGATCTCGACGCGCGGCGGCGCGAACTCGGGGAAGACGTCTACGGGCGCGTTGCGGCTCTCGCCGATGCCGAAGACCATCAACCCGGCCGCGGCGAAGACCACCAGCCACCGAAAACGCAGGCTGGAGCCGACGATCCAACGCATCAGTGCGCCACCTCGAACTCGGTGCCGTAGACCTCCGCCGCCCCGACCGTCACGACCTCGGTCCCGGCCGGCGGTCCATCGGAGAGCACGGCAAAACTATCGTCCACCCGGTCGACCTCGATGGCCTCCCGCACGTAGGTCAGCCGGTCGGGGCTCGTGTAGGCGAACGTGTTGCCCTCGGCGTCGTAGAGGACGGCGGCGAACGGGATCGTCTTCTTCCCGTCCTCGTCCCGAACCGTGTCCGTCCGGAGGCCGACCTGCCTCGCCCCTTCCGCCGAAAACCTTACGCGCTGGACGTCCGTTCCCTTTATCGGCTCCAGGCTTGCGGGCTCGTCGTAGCCCGCCGTCTCAGCGGGAGGGGCGCCGCACGCGGAGAGCGACGCGCCGGCGGCGACCAGAACGAGGCCCGAGCGAACTGCCCGCAGCCGTCCGCGGTCGTGTTTGGAGCGCGACCAATTCATGCTCCGCTCCTTTCGGGGGGAGCGTCACCCTCTTGAGCGGTGGGGGAGGAGCCCGTGCCGACGGGTTGTTCCCGGCGGGCCGGCGGGCCCTCGGACCGGGCGCCTATCGGTTCGATATCCGGTCGGGCGTTGGCGCCGAAGCGCAGGTAGAGGGCCGGCAGTATGAACAGGCCCAGGAGCGTGGTCGTGATCAGGCCCCCAAGCACGACTATGGCCATCGGGTGGACGACCTCGAGGCCCGCGATGTCGCCCATGATGACGAACGGCAACGCCACGACGGCCGTCGCCGTCGCCGTGGTCAGCGTCGGCGCCAGGCGCTCCCGCGCCCCGCTCCGGACGAGTTCGGGGCCGAAGGTCCGGTTCCGATCGGCCCTGAGCTTCTGGAGACGATGGACCAGCATGATGCTGTTGCGGGTGGCGATGCCGAGCAGCGCCAGGAACGCGACCATCGCGCCGAGCGAGAGCGTGGTCCCGTCGATGAGGGCGGCGACGACTCCTCCCGTCAGAGCAACCGGCAGGGTGAGGAAGACCAGGGCGGCCAGGCGCCAGCTACGGAACGCGGCCTGAAGCAGCAGGAAGACGGCTATCGCGATCGCGGCGCAGAAACCCGCCACCCGCGTGATGTTGGCCTCCTGGCTCGCCGACTCCTCGAACACCTCGGCGTGGTACTCCAGCGGGAAGTTCACGTCCTGGAGGCGATTCTCGACGTCGGCGACCACGGCGCCGAGGCTCCGGCCGCTGACGTCGGCCTCGATGTCTACGTGGCGCGAGACCGCGTCGCGCTCGATGACCGTCGGGGCCGACTTGACGCGCACGTCGGCAACCTGCTCCAGGCGCACGTGGCCGCCGCCGGGGCGGTCGATCAAGAGCCCGCGCACGCCCTCGACGCTCTGGCGGATGTCGGGCTCGCCCTGCACTACGACCTCGAAGACCTTCTGCTCGCTAAAGATGCTGCCGACCTCGATGCCCTGCAGCAGCGTGGCCTCCGCCCGGCGGACGTCGCCAGGTTTGATCCCGTACTCCTGCGCCCTGGCGAGGTCCGTCTCGATCTCGATGACCGGCTTCTCGGGCTCTTGCTCGACCCGCGGGTCTACCACGCCCTCGACCCCGGAGACGACCTCGCGCACGTCTTGCGCCTCGCGGTTAAGGACTCCCAAATCCTGGCCGTAGACGCGCACAACGAGGGGTTCGTCCTTGCCGGTCAGGAAGTCCAGGTCGTCGCCCTCGCCGCTGGAGTTCTCGCCCCCGCCGAGCGTGCCGACGGCGCTGATCCTCTGCTTCGAGTAGGTCGCGACGTCGTGGTCCACGTCCCGCAGGCCGCCCACGACCCTTTCTATCGATGCTACGGTCGCTTCGTAGTCGGCGTCCGGACCTATGCTCACCCACAGCTCGCTGGAGTTGACGTCCACGACCTGATCCCCGGTCACGGCACGCCCCACGTGGGCCCCGACGTTCTCGACCCCCGGAAGCTCCCCGAGCTCCCGGCTAACCTGCGTCGTCGTGTCGGTCATCTTCGGACCCGAGGTGCCGGGCGAGCCTTCGAGGCGGACCAGCACGTCCCCGTCTTTGAAGGAGGGTACCAGCGAAGCGTCGAGGATCGGAA
>CAXTDD010000403.1:0-3643 GCA_964242955.1 uncultured Rubrobacteraceae bacterium
GCGTCGCCCGCGCGGTCCCCCGGCAGGGCTGCGCCGCCGCACGCGCCCGCCACGGGAGGCTCGCCCTGTGCCTCGACGGCGAGGACTCGCTCGTGCAGGTCGAGCACGCCCGGGACGGGCACGTCCGAGCGCTCATTGACGGGACGCACCACGCCGTCCGCGTCGTCTATACGGCCGGCGCGACGGTCGTCTCCCTGCGCGACGGGACGTACTACCTCAAGCGTCCCGCGCCCCCGACGATGGAAGGCTCGACCTCCGGGGCGGGGGCCGGCGGCCTGGTGGCGCCGATGCCCGGCACGGTAGCGCGGGTGCTCGTTGCGGTCGGCGACGAGGTCGAGGTGGGTCAGGTCTTGCTCGTCCTGGAAGCGATGAAGATGGAGCAACCCGTCGCCGCCCCCCACGGCGGACGGGTAACGTCGCTCCCCTTCGAAGAGGGATCGCTGGTACCGGGCGGCGCCGTGTTGGTCGAACTGGAAGAGGACCGGGGGAGGAACGCCACGCGTCCGGGCGAAGAGGCGGACGAGCAGCGCCCGACGACCCCACAGACCGACGCGTAACACGGAAATAACGCTTGACACAAGAACGCGGCTTGGCTAAATTGTATACAACATAACCATCGAGAGAGGAGAGGGACGGTCGGGGGAGTCAGGAAGGGCGAGAAGAAGTCGGGGCCGTCGCGGGTCTTCGAGACGTTGCGGCGTTCGATCCTTGAGGGCGAGTACGGGCCGAACGAGCGGCTGGTCGAGGAGCAGTTGGCCGACAGGTTGAAGGTGAGTCGGACCCCGGTGCGGCAGGCGTTGACGATGTTGGAGGCCGAGGGGCTCGTCGAGATCGAGCCCAACAAGGGGGCCGCCGTCCGGTCCTTCAGCGTGGAGGACGTGTGGGAGATCTACGACCTGCGCGCGGTTCTCGAGGGGCACGCGGCGCGGCGGGCGGCCAGCTGCATAAGCAGGGACGAGCTCGACCGGCTGTGGGGGCTCGCCCGGGAGATGGAGCAGCAGGATAGGGACAAGTTCCTCAGCCACGAGGAGGAGATCCGGTGGCTCGTCGGGGCCAACGGGGAGTTCCACGGGATCATCGCCGCCGCCGGGCGCAACCCGCGGTTAGAACAGCTCATCCGGCGCACCGTGCAGGTCCCGCTCGTCTTCAAGGCCTTCTACTGGTACACGCCCCACGAGCACGTCATCTCCAACCACTACCACCGCCAGATCGCGGGCGCTTTAGAGGCCGGCGACGCCGAGCGGGCCGAGATCGTGATGCGCGAACACGTCTACGAGGGCCGCGACTTCGTGATAAGGGCCCTCAAGGAAGACGTGGATGCCTGAGGGCCGCGACGGGGCCCGCCCGCTCGAAGGCCTCCGCGTCGTCGAGATGGGCAGCCTCCTGGCCGGCCCGTTCTGCGGTCAACTGCTCGGCGACTTCGGCGCCGAGGTTATCAAGGTCGAGCCGCCTGGCAAGGGCGACCCGATGCGCGTCTGGGGCCGCCACCGTAAGAAGGGCCGCACCCTCTGGTGGCCCATCATCGCCCGCAACAAGAAGTCCGTCACGCTGAACCTGAGGGGAGAAGAGGGCCAGGACCTCGCGCGTAGGCTCATCGCCGAGGCCGACGTGCTGGTGGAGAACTTCAGGCCGGGTACGATGGAGAAGTGGGGCCTGGGCTACCGGGACCTCGCGGAGATAAACCCGGGGCTCGTCATGGTGCGCGTCTCCGGCTTCGGGCAGACGGGACCGTATCGGGAGCAGGCCGGGTTCGGGTCCATCGGCGAGGCGATGGGTGGGATCCGGCACGTCACCGGCTTCCCGGACCAGGCCCCGCCGCGCACGGGCATCTCCCTGGGCGACTCGCTGGCCGCCACGTTCGGCGCCCTGGGCGCGCTCACGGCGCTCTACCACAGGGAGGCCCACGGAGGCCGGGGGCAGGTGGTGGACGTGGGTATCTACGAGGCCGTGCTGGCGTTCATGGAGAGCACCATCCCCGAGCACGTCCTCACCGGCCAGACCCGCGGCCGTACGGGGACCGTGCTGCCGTTCGTGGCGCCGTCGAACATCTACCCCACGATCGACGAAGACTACGTCCTGATCGCCGGCAACGCGGACAACGTGTTCCGGCGGTTGGCAGGGGCGCTCGGCCACCCCGAATGGGCCGACGACGAGAAGTACGCGACCCACCACGCCCGCGGGGAGAACATGGAGGAGCTGGACGCCATGATCTCCGCCTGGACAGAGGCCCGCAGCGGCGACGAGGTGTTGCGGGTCATGGCCGGGGCAGGGGTTCCGGCGGGCAAGGTCTTCACCGCCGCAGACATGGTCGAGGACCCCCACTACGCCGCCCGGGAGAACGTGGTCGAGGTGGAAGACCCCGAGATCGGCCCTTTCCCCATGCAGAACGTCGTCCCGCGCCTCACCGAAACACCGGGCAAAGTCCGCTGGACCGGCCCTACCCTCGGCCAACACAACGACGAAATTCTCGGCGGCCTGCTCGGCATGGACGAAGAACAGCGCGAGGACCTGCGCGAGAGGGGCGTCGTCTAGTGTACGTCGAGATAGTGGATGTCGGCCCCCGCGACGGCCTGCAGAACGAGAAAGAGACGCTCTCCCCACAGACCCGGGCCGAGCTGTGCGACCGGCTCGCCGCCGCCGGCGTCCCGCGCGTCGAGGCGGCGAGCTTCGTCAACCCGAAACGCGTCCCCCAAATGGCCGGCGCGGAAGAGGTCATGGACGGCCTCGACCGCCGGGAGGGCACCGCCTACGCGGGGCTCGTCCTGAACGAGAGAGGGTACGAGCGAGCCGTGGAGGCTGGCGTGGACGAGGTCCGGTATGCCTTCCCGGTCACCGGGACCTTCGCCAAAAAGAACCAGAACACAACCGTGGAGGACGCCACGGCGCTCGCCGGACGGCTCATCGAGAGGGCGCGGCTCGACGGGGTGCGCGTTTCGATCACGCTCTCCGCCGCCTTCGGCGACCCGTTCGAAGGAACGGTCGAACCCGAACACGTCCTGCGCATAGCCGGGCGAATCGCCGAAGCCCACCCGGACGAGGTAGTCCTCGCCGACACCATCGGCGTCGGGGTGCCGACCCAGGTGCGCAACCTCGTCGGCGGCGTGTCGGAGATGGGCGTTACCGTAGGCTGCCACTTCCACGACACCCGCAACACCGGCATCGCCAACGCGGTCGCGGCGGTCGAGGCTGGTGCGACCGTCCTTGACGCCTCCGTCGGCGGGACGGGCGGCTGCCCATTCGCGCCGCGGGCAACCGGAAACATAGCCACAGAAGACCTGGTCTACCTCCTGCACGGCATGGGCCACGATACCGGGATAGACCTGGACGCCCTAATCGAGGTGGCGCAGTGGATGTCGGAGAAGCTCGGGAAGGAGCTGCCGGGGCAGGTCTACAAGGCCGGAAACTTCGAGCCGGTAGCAGGATAGGATGCTTCGTCTTATCTCATGGAACGTTGCGGGCAGGGTCGAGAAATTAGATGCGCAGGTCGGCGGCCTTCTCGAGTACGAGCCACATATCATCGCCTTGCAAAAACTTACGGTCAAAACGAGACAATCATGGCGAGACCACCTGAAAAGTCACGGGGAAAACCGTAAAGAGGAGGAGCTTTGGCGTATAACGTCGCGGTAGACGTAGGAGGAACTTT
>CAXTDD010000404.1:0-3639 GCA_964242955.1 uncultured Rubrobacteraceae bacterium
GATGTTGTCCAGGCCCATGCGGGGGACGAAGTCGTAGGTGCGTTCTTTCGGCTGGCCGTTCTCGCGGTAGTACTGCATGAACGACATCATGACGGTCTTCGCTTCCTCTTCGGTGTCCACCGTGGCTATGACGTCGCCCTTCCGGACGTCCTTACCCGCCGCGCCGCCGACGTAGATCTGCCACCCACCGTCTATGGCGATGGCCCCGATGTCCTTGACGCTCGCCTCGGCGCAGTTGCGTGGGCAGCCCGAGCAGGCCATCTTGACCTTCGCCGGCGTGTAGAGGTTCTCGAAGGTCTTCTCCATGTCTATGGCGAGCTTCGTCGAGTCGCCGACGCCGTAGCGACAGAACTCCGTACCCACGCAGCTCTTTACCTGCCTGAACGCCCGGCCGTAGGCGAAGCCCGACGGCATGTCCAGGTCGGCCCAGGCTCTGGGCAAGTCCTCCTTCTTCACGCCGAGGATGTCGAGGCGCTGGGAGCCGGTTATCTTGACCATGCGGGCGTTGTACTTCTCCGCCACGTCGGCCACTTTCCTGAGCTGCTCGGGGCTGGTGACGCCGCCATAACTGCGCGGCACGATGGAGAAGGTTCCGTCATTCTGGATGTTGGCGTGGACCCTGTCGTTGATCATGCGCGCGTGGCGCTCTTCGTCGTGGCGGTTGGCGTTGGTGGAGGCGACGATGTACGTCAGCGCGGGCTTGCAGTCCGGGCAGATCTTGCCGGCCCCGCAAGCCTCCCCCACCTCGCTGACGCTCTTGAGCCCCCGGTCCTTGACCATCTCCCTGACGTCGTCGGCCATGAGCTCCATGCACTCGCAAAGAAAGTTCTTGTCCTCCTCCACCTCGTCGGCCGCCCCCTCCAGGATCTGGCCGACCAGCGGCTTGCAGCTCCCGCACGAGTTCCCCGCGCTCGTCTCCTGGACGACCTCGGAGACCTTCTTGAGCTTCAAATCTTCGATGGTCGCGACGATCTGGCCCTTCGAGATCCCGTTGCAGTCGCAGACCTGCGCGTCCTCCGGAAGCGAGTCCGCCCCGATTTCCGAAGCGTCCACGCTCCCGACCACGAGCCCGGCGATCCCGTCGCCCGGCATCGCGCTCTTGACCGCCTGCGTCAACTGCGGCCCCACGGTAACGTCTCCGAGCAGGACGGTGCCCACGACCTTCCCGTCCTTTAGCACGGCCTTCCGGTAGACGCCCTCGATAGGGTTGGAGCTCACGATGGCCTCGCAGTCCTCGTCGTGCCCGTAAGCATCGCCGGCCGAGACGAGATCGACGCCGGCCACCTTGAGCGTCGTCGCCGCACCCGAGCCCGCGTACACCTGCTCTCTCTCGCCGAGGATGGTGTCGACGACGACCCTTACCTGTTCGAGGGCCGGGGCCACCAGGCCGATGAGCTGGCCGTCGTACTCGGTGCACTCGCCGACGGCGTAGACGTTCTCGGCGCTCGTCTCCATGTGCTCGTTGACCAGGATGCCGCTGTTCACCCGTATTCCGGCCTGTCCCGCCGGTTTGCTGTTCGGGCGGATGCCGGTGCAGAGGACGACCATCTCGGCCGGCAGGTACTCGCCGCTCTCGAGCTTCACGCCCTCGACGCGGCCGTTGCCCCGGATCTCCTCGGTGTGCGCGTCGGTGCGAAAGTCGATGCCGATCTTGCCGATCTCACGCCCCAGCATCCGCCCCGCCGCCGGGTCGAGCTGCTGGTTCATCAAATGCCCCGACCGGTGCAGCACCGTGACCTCGGACCCGTGCGTCGTCAGCCCGTAGGCCGCCTCCAGCCCCAGCAACCCGCCCCCGATGACGACGGCCTTCTCCGGCGCGGCTTCGAGCATCTCCTCGACGTCGCGCACGGTCCTGAAGACGAAGACGCCTTTCTTGTCCCTGCCCTCGATGGGCGGCACGGAGGACGAGGATCCGGTCGCGAAGACGAGCCTGTCGTAATCGACCCACGCATCGTCGGTACCCTTGACCCGTTGCTCTTTGGTGTCCAGCTCCTCGACGCGGACGCCGCGGCGGAAGTGGACGTTCTGTTCTTCGTACCAGTCGTCCGAGCGCATCCCGAGGTCGTCCAGGTTCACCACACCGGCCATGTACTCGGAGAGCCTGACGCGGTCGTAGGTGCCTACTTCCTCGTCGCCGTAGAGCGTGATCTCCACCCCGTCGGACCCCTTCGCGAGCAGGCTGTCCACGAGCGCGGCCCCCGCATTGCCATTACCCACGACCACGATCTTGAGCTTCTCCGCCAAACCTCTAACCTCCATCCCACGCGGAGAGCATCTCCGCGAGCACAGGTTTTCCATCGTCATCCACGACCGCCTCGACCCGCACCGCAGCCCCCTTGAGCTCGGGCTGGTGGGAGACGGGGTCGGCCGCATCATGCGTCGCCTCGTTCACGCTGCCGTTCTCCGTCCACAGATCCCCCCAGTGAAACGGCGCGAAGACGGTGCCGGGCTCCACGCTCTCCGTGACCACGGCCCGCGCCACGAAGGCGCCCCGCCCGGAGACGACCCGCACGCCCTGTCCGTCCTTGATGCCGGCCTCGCCGGCGGCCTCCGGGTGGACCTCGACGAACGGACCGTCGAGCCCCCTGGTCAGCGTCTTGGAGCGCCCGGTGCGGGTCATCGTGTGCCACTGGTTCTTGATACGGCCGGTAGAGAGGACCAGCGGGTACTCGCCGCCGGGCGGCTCGTGCAGGTCCTCGTGCGGGGTCGGCTCGAAGCGGGCGCGGCGGTCGGGGGTGTTGAACTTTTTGTCCACGTACAGGCGCGGGGTGCCCGGGTGCTCGTCCTCCGTGCGATCCCACATGCGCACGATCCCACCGAACGGGCGCTCGAAGTGCTCGATGCTGTCGGGTACGGGCCACTGCGTGGGGCCACGCCGGAGGCGCTCGTGCGAGAGCCCCGTGACCTCCATCGGCCTCCCGCGGGTCAGTTCCGCGTACTCGTCGTAGACCTCGGACGCATCGGCCCAGGCGAAGCTCTCCCCGAAGCCCATTTTGCGGGCGACGCCCGCGAAGATCTCCCAGTCGGCGAGCGCCTCGCCGGGCGGCTCTACGACCTTCTCGACCATGCTCACCCGCCGCTCGGAGTTGGTCATGGTCCCCGTCTTCTCGCCCCAGCCGGCCGCCGGTAGGACGAGGTCCGCCAACGCCGTCGTCTCCGTCGGGTAGGCGTCTTGAACCACGACGAAGGCATTCTTTAGCCCCCGCTTCGTGCGCGCCAGGTGCGGCATCGAGACGGCCGGGTTCGTCGCGGCGACCCACAGGAACTCGACGCCCCCGTTGTCCACGGCCCTGAAGAGGTCGGTCGCGGGCAGGCCCGACTTCTCGGGGATGCTGCCGGGCTCGACCCCCCACGCCTCTTCCACTTCTCTACGATGCTCGGGGGCGTCGAGGCGCCGGTGGCCGGGCAGAAGGTGGGCCAGCCCGCCGGTCTCCCGGCCGCCCATCGCGTTAGGCTGGCCCGTGAGGGAGAAGGGGCCGCCGCCGACCTTGCCGACGTTGCCCGTGGCGAGGCACAGGTTGATGATCGCGCGGTTCTTGAGGGTACCTACCGTGCTCTGGTTGACCCCCATCGTCCACAGGACCAGCGAGGCCTCCGCCTCCCCGAACCTCCTGGCCGCCTCCACGATATCCCCCGCCT
>CAXTDD010000405.1:0-3626 GCA_964242955.1 uncultured Rubrobacteraceae bacterium
CTTGACCTGCCGCGGGGCGGTGGTGAGCAAGAGCGAGGTGAGAAGCCCGTTGAGCATGACGCTCTTGCCGCGGCCGGTCGTGCCGGCCACGAGCAGGTGCGGCATCTCGGCCAGATCAAAAAAGACGGCCCGACCGGAGATGTCCTTACCGAGGCCCACCGGCAACGTCCAGTCGTTGGCATCCGGGTACTCCCTGAACACGTCTCCCAGGGTGACCTTGGCCGGCTTGGTGTTTGGCACCTCGACACCCACGGCGCTCTTGCCGGGGATCGGGGCGAGTATCCTGACCTCTGTCGCGGCCAAAGCGTACGCTATGTCCTGCTGCAGGTTCCTGACCTTGCCGACCTTCACGCCGCTGCCGAGCCTGAGCTCGTACCGGGTCACCCTGGGACCGACGACGGCCCGCACGACCCGCGCCTCGACGCCGAGGTCGGCGAGCGCCGTGGTGAGGCGCTCGCTGGTCCCCTCCGCGTCGTGCTCGGGCACCCCGCGACCGACCTCCAGGATGTTGAAGGACGGCGGCGTATACTCCCCGGGCTCGACGGGCCGGCTCTCCACGAACGGGACGTCCTTGGAGCTATCGGGCAGCACGACCTCGAACTCCCGGGTCGGCGCGTCCTCCCCGGGGGACGGCGCGACGGGCTCCGGCGGCAACTCCTCGTGGAGGTCCCGCACCCCGGCGTCGGCCTCGATCTCGCGCCTGGGACGCCGCGCGGGCTTCTCGTCTTGCGCCCCCCGGTCCGACCGCAGTCGCCCGGCGAGATCCCGCAAGCTCCGGGTGAGCGAGGAGGCGGCGTCCCTGAGCCGGATCAGGGCCGCCCCGAAACCCACGCCGGTGAGCAGCGAGAGGCCCAGCGCGTAAAGTAGCCCCACGGCGAGCGCGGCCCCGATGGTCCCGCCCACGAAATCGACGACGTAATAGAAGCCGCTCCCCACGGCCCCGCCGGCCTGCGGGTACGCCTCCGCAGAGAACAGAAGCCTCCGCGGCATCACCGCCGCGATGGTCGCCGCCACCCCCACGAGCAGCAGCAAAGTCCCGACCACGGCCCGCCCCGGCAGGCGTCCTAGCAGCAGCAACAGCCCGCCCAAGGCGGAGAGGGGCGCGAGCGCCAGGCCCACGTCCCCGAGGAGGTTGCGGGCCAGAAAGAGCCCAGCCTCGCCGAGGACGGCCCCCCGGCCCGTGAAAAAGGCGGCCGTAAAGAACAGGCCGAGCGCCAGGAGCGCTATCCCCACGGCCTCCCGGCTCACCGCCTCGCGCAGCCCTTCGAGCAATGGCGACGGCGGGGCGGTCTTCTTCTTGCGGGTGCCCGCGCCGCGGCCTCCTCTCGGGGCCGGCTTCCTCGCGGTCTTTTTCGGGGCGCTCTTGCGTGTAGCCACGGTGGAAGTTTAGCTTAAACCCGCGCCCAGGACCCTATACCGCACCATGTAGTAGAGGTCTAGGCTCAGACCTCTACTATTAGCGGGAGTATGATCGGTCGCTTGCCGGTCTTGTCCGAGAGGAAGCCCGAGAGGTCCTTGCGGATGGCGTTCTTGAGCTCGCCGCGGTCGGTGACGCGGTGGCTCGCGGTCCGCTCCAGGGCGCGGCGCACGGTGTCGATGGACTGCTCCATGAGGCCGTTAGATCCTTGCGGGCTCACGAAGCCGCGCGAGATCAGGTCCGGCGGGCCTATGAGCTGGCCGTTCTGGGCGCTGACCCTGGCGACGACGATGAACATGCCGTCCTCGGAGAGCTGCTGCCTCTCGCGCATCACGCCCGAGGAGCCTTCGGCCAGGCCGCCCCCGTCCACGAGGAACATGCCGGCGGAGACGCCGTCGGCGCGGCGGGCGTTGCCGTTCTTGAACTCCAGCACGTCGCCGTTCTCCAGGATAAAGATGTTCGCCTCCGGGATACCGACGCCGATGGCGGTGTTCGCGTGGTGGCGCTGGTGGCGGAACTCGCCGTGGACCGGCACGAAGTATCGCGGTTTCAGCAGCGAGAGGACTATCTTCTGCTCCTCCTGGCCGGCGTGGCCCGAGACGTGGACGGGCATGAGCGGGCTGTAGCAGACCTCAGCACCCCGCTTCATCAGGTTGTTGATCGTGCGCGAGACGCCCCGCTCGTTGCCCGGGATCGGGTGGGCCGCTATGACGACCGTGTCGCCCGGGCCCGCCTCTATCGTGCGGTGGGTGCCGTTGGCGACCCGGCTGAGGGCGGCGAGCGGCTCGCCCTGGGAGCCCGTCATCATGACGACTATTTCGGAGTCGGGGATGCGGCCGATGTCGCGCTGCTCGACGAACATGTTGTCGGGGAGGTCCAGGTAGCCGAGCTCGCGGGCTATCTGGACGTTGCGGATCATGGAGCGCCCGGTAACGCCTACGAGCCTGTTGTGCTTCTTGGCCGCCTCGACCACCTGGCTCACGCGATGGACGTGCGAGGCGAAGGAGGCCACGATGATCCTGCCCTCCGCCCTGTCGAAGACGCGGTTGAGCGTCTCGCCGACCACCCTCTCGCTCGGTGAGTAGCCTGGCCGCTCGGAGTTGGTCGAGTCGCCGAAGTACGCGAGCACGCCCTCCTTGCCGAGCTCCGCCAGGCGCCCGAGGTCCATCGGGTCGCCCTCTATGGGTGTGAGGTCTATCTTGTAGTCGCCGGAGAACACGATCAGGCCGGCGGTCGTGCGGATGGCTATGGCGACGGCGTCGGGGATGGAGTGGTTGACGTTTATGAATTCGAGGCCGAACCCGCCGAGGTTCTGGCGGTCGCCGGCCTTGATCTCGCGCAGGTCCCCGCGCTTGATCCCGAACTCCTGCAACTTGCTCCGGACCAACCCGAGCGTGAGCTTGGTCGCGTACACGGGCACGTTGAACTCCCGCAGCAGGTAGGGCAACGCCCCCACATGGTCTTCGTGGCCGTGGGTGAGCACGATGCCCTTAAGCTCGTTCGCGTGCTCGCGCAGAAACGAGAAGTCCGGCAGCACCAGGTCGATCCCCGGCATCTCCTCATCCGGAAAAGACATCCCGGCGTCGACGAGGATCATGCCGCTCGACTGGCGCACGGCTGTCATATTCTTGCCGATCTCGCCCAAACCGCCCAAGGGCACGACCTGCAAGGTGTCTTTGTCTATCAGCGTGAATTACCTCCTTTAGAGCTGTTAGCCGTTAGCTATTAGCAGTTAGCCAGAAAGGCTAAAGGCTAAAAGCTAAAAGCTAACGGCTATACCAAATACCTCCCCAGGTCGAGCTCTTTCGGGCCGACGGCTGAGAGGTACATTTTCTCTGTGTCCAAATGTTCTTTTGCCAGGCGCAGGATGTCGTCTGCGGTGACGGCTTCTATGCGCTGGGCTATCTCTTCGGGGGAGAGCAGCTCGGTGCCGAGGATGACGCTGCGTCCGACGCGGTTCATCCTGGCGGCCGTGCTCTCCAGCGCGAGCAGTGTCGAGCTCTTGAGCTGCTGCTTGGTGCGCTCGAGCTCCTCGGCTTCTACAAGCTCCTCGCGCATCTTGCCCATCTCGCGGACGATGATCTCGACGGCCTCCTCGACGTTGCCCGTCGTCGAGCCTACGTAAGTTTTTATGGCGCCGGCGTCGGAGTAGGACTGGTGGTAGGAGTAGACGGCGTAGGCCAGGCCCCGCTTCTCGCGGACCTCCTGG
>CAXTDD010000406.1:0-3621 GCA_964242955.1 uncultured Rubrobacteraceae bacterium
GCCATGCGCCGTGGCCGCCGTCTTCACGCGCAACGAGTTCAAGGGGGCTCCGTTGGCCGTTACGCGCGAGGCCGTGGGCGGGGGCGGTTTGCGGGCCGTCGTGATCAACAGCGGCAACGCGAACGCGGCGACGGGGGCCCGGGGCGTCGAGGACGCTTACGCGATGCAGGCTGCGGCGGCCGGAGCGTTGGGCGTCGAGGCCGGGCGGGTGGCGGTCGCTTCCACCGGTGTGATCGGGGAGCACCTGCCGATGAATAAAGTCGTGCCCGGCATCCGGGACGCCGCCGGGCGTCTCTCGGAGGATGGGGCGTCCTTCGCGGAGGCCATCCTGACGACCGACACCAGGATCAAGGAGGTCGCGGTCGAGGTAGAGGTCGGTGGCAGTAAAGTCACCGTCGGGGGTACCGCCAAGGGGAGCGGCATGATCCACCCGAACATGGGCACCATGCTCGCCTTCCTCACCACCGACGCCGCCGTAGAGCCCGGATGTCTTCAAGGGACGCTGGCCCGGGCGACGGACCGGACCTTCAACCGCGTGACCGTGGACGGCGATACCTCCCCGAGCGACATGGCCCTGCTGCTCGCGAACGGCGCCGCCGGCAACGAGCCGCTCACGACGGATTCTGCCGACTACCCGGTCTTTGCGGAGGCTGTCGAGACCGTGGCACGAGGGTTGGCGAAGGAGATCGCGCGCGACGGTGAGGGTGCTACGCGGCTCGTCGAGGTCGTGGTCGAAGGGGCCTCGGACGAGGAGGCCGCGGCGGCGCTGGCGAAGACGGTGGTGGGCAGCAGCCTGGTCAAGTCCGCGGTCTTCGGCGAGGACGCCAACTGGGGCCGGGTCCTCGTGGCGATGGGCTACGCCGGCGTTCCCTTCGACCCGGACGGGTTGGAGCTGTGGTTCGGGCCGGTAAAGGTCTTCGACGGGGCTCCGGTGCCGCACGAGGTCGCGGAGGCCAACGCGGCGCTCGCCTCCGGCGAGGTGAGGGTCACGGCCAGGTTAGAGGCCGGCGACGCCTCGGCGACCGCCTGGGGCTGCGACCTCTCCTACGAGTACGTCAGGATCAACGGGAGCTACCGCACGTGAGCCCCGCGAGCCCGATAGTCGTGAAGGTCGGCGGCGGCGCTCTAAAGGGTGGCGCCCTCGAAGATCTGCCCGGCATCCTGGCGGGCGAGACGCCCGTCGTGGTCGTGCACGGCGGCGGACCCCAGCTCACGAGGATGCTGGACTCTTTGGGCATCGAGAGCGCTTTCCACGAGGGCCTGCGCGTCACGGACGGGGCGACGCTGGAGGTCGCCGAGATGGTCTTCGCGGGCGGCGTCAACAAGGGGATCGTGCGGGAGTTGCAGGCTCTAGGCGTGCCGGCGGCCGGCATCTCCGGCACCGACGGCCCGACGCTGCTGGTCGAGCCTGTACGGGATCTCGGCCGAGTCGGAGAGGTCTCGTCTGTGGAGCCGGGCCTGATCCGGACGCTCTGGCGCGGCGGTTTCGTGCCTGTCGTCGCACCTTTGGGCCTCGGCCCTGAAGGCGCGTACAACGTGAACGCGGACGCGGCGGCGGCGGCGCTCGCCGTCGGCCTGGATGCCGACTACCTCTTCCTCTTGACGGACGTCGACGGGCTGCTTATGGACGGAGAGGCGGTACCTTCACTCGACCTCGCCGAGTCCGAAGACTTCGTGAGGAGCGGGCTGGCCGCCGGCGGGATGGTCCCGAAGCTGCGGGCGGCGGCCGAGGCCGCGCGGGGCGGCGTGAGGACCAGGATGTTGAACGGCAACAAGAAGGGCGTGCTGGCCGGGGCCCTCTCCGGCGAGAGCGTCGGCACACTGATATTTAGAGGAGGGGCGGCATGCAGGCAGTAATGGAGACGTACAAACGGTTGGGCATCGCGCCGACGAGCGGGCGGGGGAGCTGGCTCTTCGACAAGGCCGGCAACCGTTACCTGGACTTTATAGGCGGCATAGCAACCAACTCCCTCGGGCACGGGCACCCGGCGCTCGTCGGGGCCATAAAAGAGCAGGCGGAGACCCTGATCCACTGCTCCAACCTGTACGAGATCCCCATCCAGTCCGAGGCCGCCGCCATGCTCACGGAAGCCACGGCCTTCGACGAGGTCTTCTTCTGCAACTCGGGCACGGAGAGCGTCGAAGCCGCCATCAAGCTCGCCCGCAAGTACGCCCACGACAACCACGGCCCGCACAAGCACGAGATCCTGACCTTCTCCAAGTCCTTCCACGGTCGCACCTACGGCGGCCTCTCCGCCACGGCCCAGCCTGCCCTCCAGCAAGCCTTCGGCCCCATGCTCCCCGGCATCGTCCACGCCCCCTTCGGTGACCTCGAAGCGGCCGAGCAACTAGCCGGTTCTCAAACCGCCGCGATCCTGGTGGAGCCGATCCAGGGCGAGGGCGGCGTGAACGTCGCCCCCGAAGGCTTCCTGCAAGGCCTCCGCGACCTCTGCGACGAGATCGACGCCGTGCTCATCTTCGACGAGGTGCAGACCGGCGCAGGACGTACCGGACATTTGTACGCTTATCAGGAGACGGGCGTTACGCCGGACGTTCTGACGAGCGCGAAGGGCCTTGGCGGTGGTTTCCCTGTCGGCGCGATGCTGGCGAAGAAGAAGTTCGTGGCGCTCGGTCCCGGCAACCACGGCTCGACGTTCGGGGGCAACCCGCTCGCTATGGCGGCGGTCAAGGCCGTGCTCGGTGTCATAAGCGAGGAAGGATTTCTCGAAGAGGTACGGTTCAAGGGGAAGGTGCTCAGGAACGCGCTGGAGGTGTTGGCCGGCCGGGTTCCGGGGGCCGAGGTCAGGGGGGAGGGGCTCTTGCTCGGGCTGGATCTCGGGGACCCGGAGTTGGCGAGGTCCGTCTTCGAGCACTGTCTTGAGGAGGGCGTGCTGGTGAATCTGGTTGGGGGCACGACCATAAGGATGGCCCCCCCGCTCACCGTAACCAGGACGGAGGTTCGGGCCGCGCTCGACACCTTTCGAGACGGCGTTCGGGCGGCTATGAACGTGCCGGTCCGCGAAGCCGCGGTGGCGTAGGGAATCCCCGACGTGATCCCGCAGCTCGACGACGTACCGCCCGCACCCTCCCCCCTCTCCGGGCGCGACTGCCTGACGCTGGCCGAGTTCGCCCCGGACGAGGTGGCCCTGATCCTGGACGAGGCCGTCAAGATCAAAGCCATGCGTAGGAGTCGCATCCCGTACAGGCCCCTGCAGGGCCGGACGCTGGCGATGGTCTTCCAGAAGCCGTCCAACCGCACCCGCGTCTCGTTCGAGGTCGGGATGTACCAGCTCGGCGGGCACGCCCTCTCCCTCTCCCCCCAGGAGATACAGATGGGCCATCGCGAGACCCCGTCGGATACCGGCCGCGTCCTCGCCCGCTACATAGACGCCATCATGGTCCGCACCTTCGACCACCAGGAGTTAGAAGAGCTCGCCGCCGCAGCAGACGTGCCCGTCGTAAACGGCCTCTCGGACGCCCACCACCCCTGCCAGGCCCTCGCCGACCTCCTGACCGTGCGCGAAGAGTTCGGCACGCTGGAGGGCGTAAAGATCGCCTACGTCGGGGACGGCAACAACGTCGCCCACTCCCTCGCCATAGCCTGCGCCCTCACCGGCGCCG
>CAXTDD010000407.1:0-3601 GCA_964242955.1 uncultured Rubrobacteraceae bacterium
GCCCGGCACCCCCCCGCCTGATGTACACTCGCCCGATCACGCCCAGAGGGGAGGACCCGATTGCAGAAGACGTTCGACGTACAGGCGGTTCGCGCCGAGTTCCCGGCGCTCTCGCGCCTGCACGCCGGCAAACCCGTCGCCTACTTCGACGGCCCCGGCGGCTCGCAGGTGGCGAGGTCCTCCATCGATGCCGTGACCCGCTACATGCAGCGCGGCGGGGCCAACCTCCACGGCGTCTTCCCGACCAGCACCGAGACCGAGGAGATCCTGGCCGAGACCCGCAGCGCCTGCGCGGCCTTCCTCGGCGCCGAGCCCGACGAGGTCGCCTTCGGGGCCAACATGACGACCCTGACCTTCGCGATCTCGCGCGCCCTCTCCCGCACCTGGGACGAAAACTCCGAGATCGTCGTCACCGAACTCGATCACCGCGCCAACGTGGACCCCTGGCTAATCGCCGCGAGGGATAAGGGCGCTACGGTGCGTTGGATCCCGGTAGACCCCGACACCCTCACCCTGGACCTCTCTGACCTCGACGAGAAGATAAACGCCGACACGAAGCTCGTGGCCGTGGGCCTGGCCTCGAACGCCGTCGGAACGGTCAACGACGTGGCCGCCGTGGCCGAGAAGGCCAGAGAAATGGACGCCGTCGTGGCCGTGGACGCCGTTCACGCGGCCCCGCACGTCCCGATCGACCGGGACGGGATCGGGGCCGACGTCCTTACCTGCTCGGCCTACAAGTTCTTCGGCCCGCACGTCGGCGTGACGGCCATCAAACGCGACCTCTTCGAGACGATGGAGGTCCACAGGCTCGACCCCACGCCCGCCCACGCGCCGGACAAGCTGGAGACCGGCACCCAGAACCACGAGGGCATAGCCGGCGTGAAGGGCGCCATCGGCTTTATCTCGTCCCTGGGAGACGGCGACTCTGAGCGCGAGAAGCTCACCAGCGCCATGCGGACCGTCGAGGAACACGAGACGCGCCTGGCCGACCGCTTCCGCGCGGCGCTCCAGGAGATTCCCGGCGCAAAGCTCTACGCCGCCCCCGACGGCGTCCGCAAGACCCCGACCGTGGCGTTCCGCCTGCAGGACAGCACGCCGCTCGAGGTCTGCAAATATGCCGCGGACCACGGCTTCTTTATCGCCGCGGGAGATTTCTATGCCTCGACGGTCGCGGAGAGGCTGGGGATCAGGGCGAGCGGCGGGTTCGTCCGCGCGGGCCTCGCCCCGTACAATACCGAAGAGGAGGTAGACGGGTTCGTCCGGACGCTGGAGCGGTTCGTGTCCGGGGCGTGAGAGAGCCGGGCTGGGGGTGGTTCCGGGTTTACGGACCGGACGCTTCGATGGCCCTTGACGACAAGCCGGGAGATTCTGTTATACTGTCGGGCGTAACGTAAGAGCAAGGTGGGTTTACATTCGACGGAAGGCCACCCCGGGATAGATTCAGGGTGGCATTTTTGTTTGGTGGGGGCCCATAAACACGAAAGGTGGGCGCCTGAGTATGGCCCAAGGAACAGTGAAGTGGTTCAGCGACGAGAAGGGCTACGGCTTTATCTCCCCGGACGACGGGGGTGAGGACCTCTTCGTGCATCATACCGGCATTTCCGGTGAGGGCTTCAAGACCCTCGACGAAGGCGCCAAGGTTACCTACGAGGCGACCCAGGGACGCAAGGGGATGCAGGCGGAGAACGTCTCTCCCGCCTAAGATCCGATAGACCATCGGAGAGCGCAGGGCCGGGGCTAAACCCCCGGCCCTCGTCGTACCGCAAGAAAACACGAGACCGCTCCAGACGGGGCTCTGGTACTCGTTTGGAGGAGGTCTTACGTTGCAATACCTTGTCGCCGTGCTGGTGGGGTTGGCGCTCAGCCAGCTCGCCACCCTGATCACCACGGTCTACCTGCACCGCGTTCTCTCGCACAAGTCGATCCGGCTACACCCGGCGTTGACGATGATGATGCGCTTCGGAACCTGGATGCTCACCAGCATCTCGCCGCGCGAGTGGGTGGCCGTCCACCGCAAGCACCACAACTTCAGCGACGTCGAAGGCGACCCCCATAGCCCCCACATCGAGGGCTACTGGCAGATAATGATCGGCAACGTCTACTACTACCGCCGCGAAGCGAACGACGGCGACACCCTGGAGAAGTACGCCTCAGACCTCCCCTTCGATAGGCTGGATAAAGCGCTCCTGCGCCGCGGCACTTTGGGCTTCTCCCTGACCGGCGTAGTCCTCGTCGTCCTCTTCGGAATCTTCGGCCCCGGATGGGGCATCGGGCCTGGCCTCGTGGCGCTCGCCACCCTGGCGGTCGTCTACCTGGTCCTGAACGCCGCCATCAACGGCGCCGGCCACACCTTCGGCTACAAGAGCTTCGAGAACGACGCCACCAACCTCAAGCTGCTCGCGCTCGTCACCTTCGGGGAGGGCCTCCACAACAACCACCACGCCCGGCCGGCCTCGGCCAAGCTGGCGGCTTTCAAGGACGAGTTCGACCCGGCGTGGCCCGTGATCCGTCTTCTGGAGAAGCTCCGCCTCGCCGAGGTCCTCACAAAGGTGGACGAGGGCTGGGACGACCACCGCCGCCGCATCCCGCGCACGAAGGTCGGCCCGCTGGGCAAGACCACCGTGCAGGATTAGAGCTATTAGCCGTTAGCTTTTAGCCGTTAGCTTTTAGCCTTCAGCAAGAAGCTGGATGCCGGATGTCGGTAGCGCTTGAGGTGGTCCCGCTTCTTTGCGGGCGGCTCTGATTCCGAAGGAAATGTCCGAGCACCACGGCCCGAAATTTTCTCCATTGGGCCAAAGATCCCGTCAGACCGCGCGGCTATAGTGCGGTCTGCAAGTGAGGTTCGACCCGAAGGAGTTCTTTGATGGAGACGACTACCACGCGCGGCCCACGGCTCCGCCACCAGGAGCACGACCGCATTGCTATCCCGGAGGACGTGCCCGAGCTCGGCGTCAGGGCGGGGGACGAGGGCGTTATACGGAGGCTCACCTACCTGCGCGAGACCGTCTTCGCCTTCGTGATGGTCACGTACTCGACGGGCCAACTCAGGGGCTGGGTCGTCGTCGAGGTCAAACCAGACCGCAAGGTCCGCTCCTACACCGCCGCGTAGTAGGAACCGGTCCCCGGGGACGGTCCGCGAACGGCCCCCGCGGCAATCACCGCGCTATCCCAACAACAGGTACAGCAACGCCTTCTGCGCGTGCAGCCGATTCTCGGCCTGGTCGAAGACGCGGCTCTGCGGCCCGTCTATGACCCCGGCCGTAACCTCTTCGCCACGATGCGCGGGCAGGCAGTGTAGGAAGACGGCGTCTTCGGCGGCGAGACCCATCAACTCCTCGTTTACCTGGAAGGGGCCGAACTCTTTCTTGCGGCTCTCGGCCTCGTCCTCCTGGCCCATGCTGGCCCATACGTCGGTGTAGACGACCCTGGCGCCGGTGGCTGCTTCTAGGGGATCTTCTGTGATGGTCGGGGCGGCGCCCAACTTTTCGGCCGTTTCGAGAACCTTCTGGTCGGGACCGTGGCCCGGCGGGTGGGCGACGACGAGCTCGGCGCCGGTGAGGGCGCAGGCTATGGCGAGGGAGTGGGCGACGTTGTTGCCGTC
>CAXTDD010000408.1:0-218 GCA_964242955.1 uncultured Rubrobacteraceae bacterium
CCCGTAGCGCCATCACGCGTCCTCTAAGGAGGGGGCGGTTAGTATCTAACCGTCTCCGAGGCGGACCTTGTGGGTCAACTCGGTCGGAAAAACGCTGGGTCCTGCGACGTTTTTGGGCCCGCAGAGGGAGGCGTTGCGCGGTCTCGAGGGGCGGCGCCCTCCCGTAAGACCGAGGGAGGAGGGGGGGGGGGGGGGGGGGGCCCCCCCCCCCCCCCCCC
>CAXTDD010000408.1:228-3593 GCA_964242955.1 uncultured Rubrobacteraceae bacterium
TTGTAAGGCCGCCCTCCTCCCCGCACCGCGGGTCTCGCGCAAGACGAGGTGGTTCCACCGTGGCGTCTACGCGGCCCGCGTCAGGGCGACACCGTGGCCGGGTAGAGCCGGCCCTGGGGCACGACCTGCTTGGTCTGGCGGGCGCTCGACCAAGCAAGCTTCGCTACCGCCCCGCCGCCGCGCTCGTAGAACTCCATCTTCACGTCGTACCTTTGCCCGGCGGTTAGCGCTATCTGTCCCGTGTCCTCCGTCGGAGCGTGGTCCGTCCAGTTGTCGATAACCAGTTGTCCGTTTATCCACAACCTGATGCCGTCGTCGGAGGTGGTGTGGAAGTTGTAGGTCTCGGAGTACTGCGGCTTCACTTGCCCGGTCCAGCGCGCCGACCAATCGTCCGGATCGATGCCGTTGGGGCCGAAGCCGTTCCAGTTGTAGTTGACGGTGCCGTCGATGCGCGTGACCTTCGAGCCGGTAAAGTCAATGTTGTCGAAATACTCGCCCGTGAGGCCCATGTCGGGTCGGTCGGGGCCGTCGGTGAACTGGGCGAACCTCTCCTGCGGTCGGCCCGCGACCCTGGTGAAGTCGCCGCCCGCGTAGACGCGCGGCCCTTGGGCGTCGATCGCCCAGACGCCCAGGTTGCCGCCGCCCACGTAGGGGGTCCACTTAGGATCTACGGTCCCGGTGGCCGCGTCGACGGCGACCAGGCGGTTCCTCGTGTACTCGGCGATCTTGTCGAAGTGCCCGCCAGCGTACACCGTGCCGTTCTCGACCGTGATCGCCTGAATGTCCCCCTCCTCCGGGGTGTGAGCACCGTGCCCGAGGCGCCAGTTGGTCTGACCCGTCACGGCGTCGAACGCCTCGATGCCCTCCAGGGGGTCGCCCGTGCCCGTGAAGACCTGCCCGTTGGAGACGGCCAGGCTCAGGATGCCGTTGTAGTCATTGGGTTGGAAACCGCCGTCCACGGCGCCGGAGACCGGATCGAGGGCCACAAGGTTCCCCGTCGGCTGGCCGTTGATGCTCTGGAAGTACCCCCCCACATACAGGCGGCTACCGCTCTCGTTAAAGCCCATCGCCCGGACCGAGCCGTAGTTGGGGCTGGTCTGGTCCGCCGACGGCGCCCAGTTCGGGTCCAGGGCGCCCGTCACGCCGTCGACCTTCGCCAGGCGGTTGCGCGGCTGGCTTTTTACCGTCGTGAAGTTTCCGCCGGCGAAGACGCCATTGTTGTTGGCGGCCAGCGCCCACACGGTGTTGTTGGCCCCGGCGCTGAACCGGCTGTCGACGGCGCCGGTGGCCGGGTTCACGGCCGCCAGGCGCTGGCGGGAGAGGCCGCCGATGTTGGTGAAGGTCCCGCCGACGTAGAGGCGGCTGCCGTCCGGGGAGAGGGCGAAAGCCCGCACGCTGTTGTTGGCGTTGGGGTTCCAGCCCGTGACCCGGCCGGTGTTCGCGTCGATGGCGCCCAGGTAGTTGCGCGCGACGGCAGAGCCGTCGGGGTTGCGGAGCTGGGTGAAGGAGCCGCCTACGTAGATCGTGTCGCCCACCCGCAGGATCGCCGCCACCCGCCCGTTGGCTTGCGCCGACGTGTCGGGCGCGTTGGGCAGGTCGGCCGAAGCAGGAGAGATCAGAACGAGCAGGCCGGCCGCCGCCAGCAAGAGGCCGGCAACCAACGTGGAGAGGGTCTTGAGGCCCAAATGGCGGACCGCGTATCCCGCATCGGACAACATCGCTCCCCGCCTGGCAACGCAGGATCTGCGCTTTTGGTCGGGGAACACGAAGACGGCCAGCCACTTCGACATCTCTACTCCATTCTTAGTTACGTCAGCTCAACGTTTCCCTTCAGGATGCTAGCTAACTGGGGTAGTAGGCGCATAGGCCAGACGGCACATCTTTGCGCGGCCGGTCCCGGACGACCATCCCCTCCGACCGCGCGGCGGTCGCCGCGCGTACCCCAGCGCTCGTGCGAGAACCCCCTCCAAGGAGCGGAACTCAGTACTCGGTCGAACCCACGAAGCCGGACCGTTGCCTGCCCGACATTGCCGCCTCGTTCGAACCCAAAAATACCGCGCCCGTCCAGGCCGGTGACGAGATCTCGCGCGATACTCCCATGCTGCTCTTCTTTGGGAGAAGGGCTGTACCCCTCGCGTGCCTTCCGGTGATGCTCCTACCACTTCCGGTGCTATGGTGTAGAGCGGCACGCTAGGAGTAGCGAGAGGAAGGTTCAGTGCCAGTAGTTGTTGCGCGATGCGGAGGGCTGGCAGGCGTTGCGGGCGGTGGGCTGTTCGCGGTCTGGGGCTACGTACACAGGGACGGTGCGCCTTCCTATTTCGCCACGGCCGCCAGCGCGCTGGCCCTCGTTGTGCCGCTGCTCTTTCTGGCGGCGTTGACGGGATTCTACGTCCGGTACACGATAGGGGCTGGCTGGCTCGGAGGCCTAGGGGTCATCCTTGGCTCGATCGGGTGCGCGCGGGGCGTCTTCGATGCCGTAGCGGGCGATCCTTCGCGGTACCTGTACGCCGTAGGATTCGGATGGGCTGCTCCGCTGTTGGAGTGGCTGTTCTTGGTCCTCATTGGCCTGACCATGATGGGCATCTCCACCATGAGGGCGGTGTCACGAGGCTGGGGTTCCCTGCCGCTCGTCGCGGGCTTCTTGGGTCTTGCCTACAACCTCACCGATTCCGGCGGCCTCCTCGAGGCGCGGGTGGCCCACACCGTATGCGGAGCACTGTTCAGTTCCGCCTGGGTGGCGCTGGGTGTTTTTCTGTGGTCGGGGAAGAAACCTCAAGATACGAAGCCACCCGACAGCGTCCTGCGCCGCCGCTGAAGGTGAGGTACGATCCCCCGACGGTGGGTGAAGCGGTCCCGGCGCCAAATCACCGCTCCAAGAGTTGTTATGCGTTCTTCAGTTTTTGCCGGGACTTGGCGGGGACGTGCTCGGTCCGAGCCCCGGCTCGTGTTTACCGTCGCTGTCGGGGGCTGGCCGGGATGCTCTCGTCACGCACTAGGGCGTCCTTCTGGTCATCGACGAGGTAGCGTCCGTTTTGCTCACCGGGTGTGGCGTTGAAATCGGCCAGGCTGGATCTGCCCGTTTCGGCCCATCCGTAGCGTACCGAGTCTCCCTCTGGGCCAGGGTACCAGTACCTGTTGCCCCTCCCGCGGTTGTTGTTCGACGGGTCGAACATCTGCTCGGACCACCCCTGCAGCCAGGCCAGGGCAAAGCCCTCTTCCGGGTCCTCTGGACGATCCCGGCCCAAAATAGTGTTGTCGCGGACGTAGACGTCGTGGACCCGGTCCCAAGACGTGCCCTCGCGGTCCAACCCGACGACCGCTATGCCGTCGGCATTCCAGGCCAGGGTGTTGTCGTAGATCTCGGT
>CAXTDD010000409.1:0-3589 GCA_964242955.1 uncultured Rubrobacteraceae bacterium
ATGAAGCCCTCAACCCGATGTGCAAGTCTCTCTATCTGCGGGTCGAAGTGAAGGGGAGACCCTCTCTACCCTTGGCGCTGCTCTAAGCCAACCAAGCGGCGTAGGGAGGGGCTCCGCCCTGGATCTTCGCACCTCCGTAGTTGCCCTCTTCTGCATGGTCGAGGACTGGCTGGCCGATCAGCCCCCGCCGCGCCAGCGTGGTCCGGCCCCGAAGCTCGCGGACGCCGAGGTTCTTACCATGGAGGTCGTGGGCGAGTTCTTGGGGATAGACAGGGTTGGGGCTCTCGCGATTCGAGGACCTGCTCACCGACCAAAACCCGCATATCGCGTTCTTTGCAAGACCACGAAGCTGGCGAAGAGGCGGGCCGCGCCATCGTCTCAGGCCCCGAGCAGGCCCGTGACCGAGGCGAGGATGAGCCAGCCCGCGAAGAAGCCGAAGAAGAGCAGGCACCCGACCATTATGACCAGCCTGACCCCCTTGAGCCTGATCGCCTCCGGCAGTCCCCCGCGGTTGAGCACGAGGAGCATGACGATGTAGACGATCATGACGAAACCGTTGAGGACGGACGAGAGCACGAGGAGGGCCAGCGGTGTGTCGAGGCCCAACAGGAGGATGGCCGTCCCGACGGCGATAATAGACCACACCATGGCAAAGTAGATACGGCTCTCGCTCGTGTTGCTGTCCGCGAGGTAGATTGTCTTGATCGCGTCGGCCACGACCCGGCAGATGTTGTCGATTACGGCCAGGGCCGTGAGAAGCAGGGAGAGAAAGCCGAAGATCCAAAAGAGGTTCCCGAACCAGCCGCCGACGATGTTCTTGAGCGCCTCTCCCTCCGCCTGGATGAAGGTAAAGTCGGCCGCCTCCGCGATGCCCCTGCCGTACACCGTGGCGTAGGCGATCAGCGAGAAGGTGCCGATAGAGAAGATGCACAGGACCCAGAACGTGATGAAGTGCTCGATGTTGGCGACCCGCCACCATCCCCGCCACCGTTCGAGGTTCTCCTCGTCCTGACGCATCATCGAGCCGGTAGCGGGCTCCGCCACCTCCTCGCCGGAGAACGGCGAGACGATCCTCGGGATATAGTGCCCCATGCCGAGCCCCTTGTCGCGGATGTAGTTGCTCTGCGCGAGGTTGAGCGCCCCGCCCGCGCCCGCGAACACGATCGCGCCCAGGAGAACCGAGATGGAGACCGTATCGGAGGTCTGGATCTGGCCGAAGTTGGTGACCACCGAGCCCACGTCCGCCAATGTGCCGGGCCTGGGCAAGAGGACGGCGAAGATCGCGATGAGCAAGAAGACCAGGGTCAGGCCGATCTTGAAGAACTCGGCCTTCTCTATGGTGTTGTAGACGACCGGCGAGGCCGTGAGCGCCACGCCCATGGCGATGAGCGCGACGATGGTGACGTAGGGGATGGCCCCCTCGCCCATCGGCGTCAGGAAGGTCAGGATCGTGATCGCGCTCGCGGCCCAGCCGGGGAAGACGAAAGGCACGACCGCCAGGACGCAGAACAAGATGCCAAACGGTTTCCAGTAGCGGGCGAAGCCGGCGACGGCGCTCTCGCCCGTGGCGAGCGTGTAGCGCTCGATCTCCATGTTGAGGAAGAACTGGAAGGTGACGCCCAACACAGCGGCCCACAGCATCGCGATCCCGACGTTCGCGGCGATGAACGGCCAGATGATGTACTCGCCCGAACCAACGCCGAGTCCAGTGAGGATCACGCTCGGCCCGAGAACCCTGCCCAGCGGCAACGGCTCCGGCATGTCTTTGAACGGCATCGGCGTCAGGTTATGACTTGGAAGACCCCCGTAGTACTCTTCGGTCGCAGTCCTGTTCCCGGTCGCAACACTGTCGCCGGAACGGTGTGCCCCGACGGAGTCCGGGTCGTTGCCGTGTACCCTGGCTTGATCGGGTTCCACGGGTCTATCTGTCCTCCGGGAGTCCCTGTCTCTTCCCACGCGCCGCCTCCCTTTCCGACCCCCGTGTTCTTGCGGGTCCCCACCCGGCTTCCACCATGTTTTATGTTAGGGGAGCGCCTAGCTCGGGTCAACACGGCTTGTATAGAAGCGTAAAGGGTCATCGAAGCGCATCCTGGGATCTTCCCGGTACGTCCTGGGGGCATCAGATCTCCGGCATCCACCGCCGCCCCCGCTGCCGGCACGGGGCCGAAGCGTAGCCCGGTTCCGGGAGTTGACCGTGTTGTAACTATTGTGTATTTTTTCGCCAGTAGTAGCCGATCGGTGTGGGGCCGGTCCGCGCGCCTCGCTCATATTGCTCGTCGGTACGCCCCGCGCCCGCTTTGAGGAGGAAATCTTAATGCAGACCGTCCGCGAGACCGTCCGCGTCGCGACCTTCGACGGCCCCGGCTCGTCGCCCGCGATGCGCGAGGTGCCCAGGCCCGAGGTTCCCCCCAAAGCTGCGCTTATCCGCATCGCCGCCTGCGGGGTCTGCGGCACCGACCTCCACATCCTGAAAGGCCACTGGCCGAAGCCGCTCCCCTGGCCGTTCACGCTCGGCCACGAGCTGGTGGGGGTCATCCAGGAGATCGGGGACGATCTGGCCGAGGATTTCATGGGCCTGCCGCTTGCGGTGGGATCGAAGGTCATGCTGCCGCCGCTCATGCCCTGCGGGGGCTGCTACTACTGCGTGCACTACCCGGAGACGGCCAACAAGTGCCTGACCCCCGTCTATTACGGCCGCTACCTCGGCTTCGATAAGCCGCCGCACCTGTGGGGCGGGTGGTCCGAAATGGTCTACGTCGACCTCGAAGAGCTGCCGGGGACGAAGGTCTACAAGTTGCCGGACGACATGCCGCTGGTCCTCGGCGCCCTCTCCGAGCCGCTGACCTCTTGCGTCCGTGCCTTCGACCGCGCCCAGCGCATAGGCGGCTTCCGGGTGGGCGACACCGTGGTCATCCAGGGATCGGGGCCGATCGGGGTCCTGGCCGTGGCCGCCGCCCAGGAGATGGGCGCGGGGCGCGTCATCGTCGTCGGGGCGCCCGAGGAGCCCAGGCTCGCGCTGTGCCGGCGCTTCGGCGCCGAGGCGACGGTCTCGCTCGAGGACCACGAGACGCCCGAGGCGCGTATCGAGGCCGTGCGCGGGATGACCCCGCCCTTCGGCGCCGACCTCGTGATGGACTGCTCCGGGCACCCGTCGGCGGGTCCCGAGGGCATCGAGATGCTGCGCGACGGCGGGACCTACGTCGAGATGGGCCAGTTCACCGACGCCGGCCCGATCGAGACGAACTGGCACAGGATCTGCACGAAGGACCTGAACGTGCTCGGAAGCTGGGCTTTCACCGCCAACGACATCCCCAAGGGCATCGCGATGCTCGACCGGGCCAGGGACCGCTACCCGTGGTCGGAGATGCAGACCCGCTTCCCGTTCACCGAAGAGGGCATCGGTGAAGCCATCGACGCCGCCAACGCGATGCGCAGCGTCAAATCCACCATCGTGCCAGCCCCCGACCTGGTAGACGGCTAGCGCCGGGCTCCTCCCTGCGGTCGTCGCGCACGCAGCCCTTCGGGCTCCGCTTGTCAGCACGCTGCGGCTTCGCCTCCACTTTCAGCACGCCTCCTTCGGAGGCTTTCA
>CAXTDD010000410.1:0-3583 GCA_964242955.1 uncultured Rubrobacteraceae bacterium
AGCCCGGGCTGTTCCAAACGGCCTTCTCCGCGTCGGAGAACCTGCGGAGCGCCGCCAGCCCGGCGAGAGCCGGGGAGGGCGGCCTGACACCCTTCCAGCTACTGGGCGCCGCTCTTGACGAGCTGGTCGAGGCGGGGATCCTGCCCCGGGAGCGTCGCCCCGGCGCGGAGTTCTTGGCATGGTCCGCGGTGCATGGGCTGGCGATGCTCCTCATCGACGGGCCGCTGCGCGGCCTCGACCACGCGCGGGCGGAGGACGTCGGGCGGCGTCTGATCGACATGGTCGAACACGGCCTGTAGCCGGCCGGGGCATCCGACTCGCTATCCGGTCGTGAGGTAGCTCGTTCCTCTAAGGTCGACCAGGTAGCGTTCGCGGTTGTGGGCCAGCCGGATCAGGGCGTTGTCGCAACCCGGGCAGCGGACGACGATGCCCATCTCCCTCACCTCGTAGACGGTGGCCCGCCCGAGCGTGCCGGCCTTGCCGCAGCCGCCGCAGGCGTACTCCGCGGTGGTCACCTCGAAGGAGAAGACCTCCCCGAGCGTGCCGGCCGCGGCGTTGCCGTCCAGCCTGAGTTCGTCCATGTTCTAACCTCCCGTTGCTCCGAAGCGTTCGGTCTTGACGCGCGCGGGGTCGTGGCCCAGGCCCACGAGCGCGGTGCCCACCTCTTCTACGAGCGGCGTGGGGCCGCACACGAAGGCGAGCGGGCGCTCCTCCAGAGGCCAGGCAACCTCGGAGAGCATCCTGGCGTCGATGCGCCTGTCGAATCCGTCCCAACCCTCCGGCGTGGAGCGGGTCAGGGTGTGAACGACCTCCAGCGAAGCGTCCCGGGCCGCCAGGGTCTCCAGCTCTTTGTGGTAGATGATGTCTTCAAGAGAGCGGGATGAGTAGAGCAGGCGGGTCGGCACGGCGCTGCTGGTGGCGGCCCTGTGCCGGATCATGGCCCTCAGCGGCACCACGCCGGAACCACCGGCGATCAAGTTCAGCGGCCCGCCGTCCGCGGCCTCCCAGACGAAGTAGCCCCCGATCGGACCCCGAAGCTCCAGCCTGTCCCCCGCCAGTAGCACGTCCGTGAGGTAGGGCGAGACCTCGCCGTCGTCCAGGCGGTCCACCGTCAGCGCGAGCCTCTCGTCCTCGGGGGCGGAGGCTATGGAGTAGCTGCGCTGGGCCTGGTAGCCGTCTTCGGCGGTCAGCTTCACGTCCACGTGCTGGCCGGCCCTGTGGTCTTCCCATCCCGGGACATCGAGCACCAGGCTCTTCGTCTTCGGGGTCTCGGGCACGACGTCGACGACTTCGGCGAGGCGCCACGAGAGCCGGCGCGGCTGGACGGCCACCACGCTAGTCGCCCCAGTAGCGTTGCTCGCGCCAGGGGACCCCGAAATTGTGGTAGCCCAGACCCTCCCAGAAGCCCGGTATGTCGTACGCCGTGAGCTGCAGACCCCGCACCCACTTCGCGCTCTTCCAGAAGTACAGGTGCGGGACGAGAAGGCGGGCGGGGCCCCCGTGCTCGGGCTCCAGGGGCTCCCCGTCGTACGCAAAAGCTATTCACGCCTTGCCGCCCGTGACCTCCTCCAGCGGCAGGTTGGTCGTGTAGTCGCCGTCGCAGTAGGCCGTGATGTACTCGGCCGCCGTCTCCACACCTTCCAGCAGCGTGTCCACGGAGACGCCCTCCCAGCGGGTGCCCAGCTTCGACCACTTGGTAACGCAGTGGATGTCCGTGGTGATCTCCTCCGATGGCAGCGCCCGGAACTCCTCCCACGTCCACCTCTTCGGCTCGTCGACCTCCCCGACGACGGAGAAATCCCACTCCTCCAGGGGCGTGCGGGGCGTCGGTCCCGCGGAGAGTACCGGGAAGCCGTCGACCAGGTACTGGCCCGGGGGCAGGGCCGTACTCTGATCCCTGCGGCGGCCCCTAAAGCCCCTGGAGAAGAACCCTTCGCCCATGCTTCGTACCTCCCTGCTCTCTTGTCCCTACTCTAGCGTAGTCCGGGTGCCGCGACGAAGCCCGCTATACAGGCCAGGGCGAAACGCAAGATGGCGACCCGCCCCACCGCCACCGATCTGCGCCGTGCGACGCCCCCGGGGAGACGTCCCTATGTCTTCGGCGGGCTGAGGTCGGGAAGTTCTTCGCAGCCGGCGTCGAGCAGCCAGGACTCGCCGAACCCCTTCATTGCCTCGACGACCGGCACGAGGTCGCGGCCCTTGTCCGAGAGATCGTACTCCACGCGGCGGAGGTAGCCTTGCAGGGCCGTGCGCGTCACGTAGCCCTCTCTTTCCAGGGACTTCAGCCTGGCGGCGAGCGTGCGGGAGGAGCTCGCGCCGACCTCGACGATGGTCGCGCGCAGCTCGGTGAAGGTCTTGGGTCCGGTCGCGAGGTCCCGGATGATGTGGGGCACCGCGGCGCGGCAAAGCACCAGCGCCGTCAACTCCACGGGGCACTCGTGCGGGGCCAGCTCCGGAGGCTTCTTGGGTAGGACTCGTCGTGCCATGCTGGGGGCTACTCTATCAGCTTCGGCTGGAGCGGGGATATTGGTCCGTCGGGCCATAGACCGGGGGACGTCGGGGCCCTATAGTTCGGGCCTCACTACGGCGAGAGCGAGGAGAGGCCGATGCCGCAGAACGTTTTCCCGATAGACCAGAGCAAATCCATGTTCGACCAGGAGGTGCCGGGGCACAACCGCTGGCATCCGGAGATACCGCCGGCGGCGACGGTGAGGCCGGGGACGGACTTTCGGATGGACTGCCGCGAGTGGACGGACGGCCAGATCCTCAACACCGACGACGCGAACGACGTCCGCGACGTGGACCTCTCCATAAACCACGTCCTCTCGGGCCCCGTCGCCGTCGAGGGCGCCGAGCCCGGGGACATCCTGGTCGTGGACATCCTGGACCTCGGTCCGCATCTGCCCGACACGGCTCCGGACGGTCTGGCGGGGGCCGGCTGGGGCTACACGGGCATCTTCGCGAAGGAGAACGGCGGCGGCTTCCTGACGGACTACTTCCCCGGCGCCCACAAGGCCGTCTGGGACTTCCACGGCATCTACGCCACCAGCCGCCACATCCCCGGCGTCAGGTTCGCCGGCATCGGCCACCCCGGCCTCTTCGGCTGCGCCCCCTCGCCCGACCTGCTGGCGCAGTGGAACCGGCGCGAGCAGGCGCTCATCGACACCGCTCCCGACCGGGTGCCGCCGCTGGCGCTCCCGCCAGAGCCGAACAACGCCCTGCTCGGGACGTTGTCGCAAGGCGAGTACGAACGCGTGGCGGCCGAAGCTTGCCGGACGGTGCCGCCGCGCGAGCACGGGGGCAACGTGGACGTCAAGAACCTCTCGCGGGGGGCGCGGTGTTATTTGCCGGTCTACGTCGAGGGCGGGAACCTCTCTGTCGGGGACCTGCACTTCTCACAGGGGGACGGGGAGATCTCCTTCTGCGGCGCCATCGAGATGGGCGGTTGGATCGAGTTCGGGGTGGATCTCATCAAGGGCGGCATGTCGAAGTACGCGATGTTGAGCCCCTTCTTCAAGCCCGGCCCCGTCGAGCCGCGCTACTCGGAGTTCCTGGCCTTCGAGGGCATCTCCGTCGAGGACGG
>CAXTDD010000411.1:0-3560 GCA_964242955.1 uncultured Rubrobacteraceae bacterium
GGCCCTCTCCCGGCTCGCCGCCCAGTGGTCGCAGGCCGGCGGCGTCCAGGCCGACTTCACCGTCACCGGCGAGGCGGTGCCGCTCCCGACGGAGGCCGAGGTCACGCTGCTACGGGTGGCCCAGGAAGGCCTCACGAACGTCCGCAAACACGCCGGCGCCGGCCGGACCGTGCTCACGCTCTCCTACATGGGGGACAGGGTTACGCTCGACGTCATGGACGATGGTGTGGGCTTTGAGCCCAACGGCGCGCCGGCGACGGACGGCACGAACGGCGGGTTCGGGCTCAGGGCCATGCGGGAGAGGGTCGAGGGCGTAAACGGCACGCTGCTCGTCGAGAGCGAGCCTAGCGGCGGGACCAGCCTGGCCGTCGAGCTGCCGGTCTCGGGCAACGGGCGGACCGCCAGGGGCGCGGGGATGCTGGAGGAGGCGCCGTGACCGATCGGGTAGGAGTCCTGATCGCCGACGACCACCCCGTCGTGCGGACGGGCATAAGGGGCATGCTCGACGGCCAGCCGGACTTCGAGGTGGTCGGCGAGGCCGTCAACGGCGAAGAGGCCGTCGACCTCGTCGGGCGCCTGAACCCCGACGTCGTCCTCATGGACCTCAGGATGCCGGGGACGGACGGCGTGGCGGCCACGGCCCGCATCCGCAAAGAGCGGCCCGAGACCCGCGTCCTGGTGCTCACAACCTCGGACTCGGGTGCCGACATCCTGCGGGCCGTCGAGGCCGGGGCAACGGGCTACGTGCTAAAGGACGCGCCGCGCGAGGAGCTCTACGGGGCCATAAGGGCGGCGGCCGAGGGCAAGCCCCTGCTCGCGCCCGACGTCGCCGCGCACCTCATGGAGCGGGTGCGCTGGCCCTCGGAGGAGGGCTTGAGCGGGCGCGAAGTGGAGGTCTTAGAGCTCGTGGCGCGGGGGAAGGGCAACAAAGAGATCGCGCGCACGCTCTGGATCAGCGAGGCCACCGTCAAGTCCCACCTGCTGCACATCTACGACAAACTGGGCGCCGCCGACCGCGCCTCGGCCGTCGCGGCCGCGATGCAACGGGGAATTTTGAGGTTTTAGAGCCGTTAGCCGTTAGCTATTAGCTATCAGCTTTTAGCCGCAACAGCAGCAGGCCGCAGACCAGCAGGGAGGCACCCGCGAACAGCTCCGGGAGCGGGGCACCGCCCGTCTCCGGCAGGGCGGCCGTTCCTCTTCGGCGGCGCCCGCCGAGGGGGACACCTCGGGGGGGGAGACCTCGGCCGGGGACGCTTCGTCGTCCTTCTTCATGGCTTCGTTTACCGCGTCGGCGCCGCCGGTAACGTTGTCGGAGATGGCCGGGGGGATGGCCCCAACGTCCGCTCCGTCGCCGACGACGTTGTACTGCGAGGCGCCGGGCGAAGGGGAAGCGCTGCTATCCTGGGCGCCCACCGGGCTTGAGAACGCCAGCAAGAGTGCCAACGACGCCGTGGTCAGCAGAGCAGAGAAGGCTCGTGGCCCGAACGATCCTGGCACGCCCACCATCAGAAAGTCATCCGTATCGCCAGGCCGAGCGCCACCAGCATCGCGCCCGACAGTAGCATGATGGGAGGGGCCCCACCCGTCTTGGGCAGTTCGGTGATCGAAGCCAGCCCTTCGCCAGCGCTCGCGGCCTCGCCGTTTGCGGTCTCGTCTTTTGTGGCCGTCTCGTCCTCGTCTACGCCCCTTCCGGACGCGGCGCCTCCGGGCGAGGCGGACGTTCCGTCGGGTGCGGGCTTGATGCTCTTGGATGCGACGTCTTTGGGAGGGACGGGCGTCTCGCCGGGCGCGGATGCAGCGCTTGCCGACGAGGTCGTTCCGGTCAGGGCGTCGTTGACGGCGGCGGTGCCCTGGCCGACGTTGTCGGCGGCGGCACAGGGCCCGTCGCCGACGCTGGCGCTGACCTGGCCCCCCTCCGCCGCCAGATCGGCACCGGTGTCGGGCTGAACGCTCGCCGTCCCGGCGGGGCAGGACCTTGCCCCTTGTCCGCTCTCGTATTGGGAGGCGGAAGGGACGCTCTGAGCCAGCGCCCCGGACGACAGCATCAGAACGAGCAGAGACGCCGTCAACGCGAGAAGCAATGTTCTCTCGACGGAGATTCCAGACAGGTTCATCGGTAGGTAGTCCTTCGGATCAGGAGTCCCAGCGCCACCAGCAGCGCCCCCGACCCCAACACCGCGAGGGAGGGGCCGCCGGTCTCGGGCAGCGCGGTGAGCGAAGCCAGTCCCTTGTCCCGGCCGGCGCCTTCGTCTTCCTTGGCTTTGTCCTCGCCGGCCTTCTCCTTCGGGCGTTTCGCCGTTTCGCTGCTCTCGGGAACGGCGGCTTCGCCGGGTGCGGTCGTGCTGGTTGGCGAGGCGGTGGACGCTGCGGCGGAGGAGACGGGTTCGGTCAGGACCTCATTGACGGCGGTGGCTCCCTGGCCGGCGTTCGCGGCGATGTGTTCGACGCCGTCGCCGATGCTCAAGATGCAATTCGCGGACACACCCTCCAATGTTGACGACGGGCAGTCCGCGTATTGTGAGGCCGAGGGGCTCTGCGCCGATGCTTCGGACGAGAGAGCGAGGGCAAGCGATGATGCCAGCAGGGCGACGAGCAGCGCCCTCTTCACTGGGGGCCGAAGCAAGTTCATCGGTCGGCGGCCTTCCGGATCAGCAGGCCGAGCGTGACCAGCAGCAGGCCCGAACCCAGCGCCGCCAGAGAGGGACCACCCGTCTCGGGCAACGCGGTTATCGAGGCCAGGCCCCCGTTCCGGCCGGCGCCCTTGTTTTCGTCTTCCCCGGCCTTGTTCTCTCCGACCTTACGGCTCCCCGTCGTATCACCGCTTTCGGAGAAAATGGTTGCGCCGGGTACTGACGCTGCTACGGGTGTGCTGGCCGGCGGGGCGGTGGACGCTTCGGCGGAAGAGGCTGGATCTGCCAAAGCGTCGTTGACGGCGGCGGTTCCCTGCCCGGCGTTGTCAGCCATACCTTGGACGCCATCGTCGATGCTCTGCAGGCTGCACTCCTCGGCGTCCGGGGGGCAACCGATGCCGGACCCGCCGGGTACGACGGCGCCGTACTGAGAGTACGTGGGGGTACTCTGGGCCAGGGCCGGGGAGCAGAGGACGAGGAGCGTTGCTAGCGACAGAAACGTCGACTTGAGTACCCGCAATGCTTCCTCCCTCGCCCGGCAGCGCCCGTTTCGGCGGTGTCGTGTAGCAGTCTTGCGGGGGCTAACTATAACGTCCCGCGTGGGGTGATGCTACCCGTGACGTTCCAGGGCGAGCCCGATCAGGCGTTCCAGGAGGTCGTCGTAGGGGAGGCCGCTCGCCGCCCAGAGCTCGGCGTAGACGCTCGTGGGGGTGAAGCCCGGGATGGTGTTGATCTCGTTTATAACCAAAAAATAAAAAAAAAGCTCCAGAAAGAAATCGACCCTCGCCATGCCCGCCGCGTCGACGGCCTCGAAGGCGGTGCGGGCCACGCGGTGGATCTCGTCGGCGGTTTCGTCGGGGACCTTCGCCGGGACGCCGAGCTCCATGCCGCCCTCGACGTACTTGGCCTCGTAGTCGTAGAAGCCGTCTC